>SMYC01000261.1 GCA_004356105.1 Acidobacteriota bacterium
AGGTAACTCTGGAGAGGCACGACGTTGTAACGGCGCGCCAAATACGCCATGTGGCTTGTGAACCTCGACGATTCGACGTGGATTCCGGACGGGTCACGAAGCTGTTGCGGTTCCTCCGAGACGCCGTGGTAGCAGAGAATCATGACTCGATGTCGGTTCCACCATCGGAAAAAGCTGGTGAGCCCCAGCACATGACAGAGCCAAAAGAAGAGATGCTTCAAGAGGCAAGAGTTCGATTCCCGCACAGGATGACGCACGAGGACCGGCTGATGGACGTTGCAGTGGGCGCGTTCGCCGGTGCAGCTCGAGTCATGGATCAGAAGTGCGGGCGTCGACCGCTGACCCGATGCGAGGCTTTCGGGCGACGAACGCTCCCATGTGGCCAAAGCACTCTTGTAGAGCTCTGATGAGGACAGACTCGCCCGCGGATTTGCCGATCTCACTGACCGCGACCCGATGAAGCAAACCTTCCCGTGTCGCGGCATGCGGTTGCTCATCTTGCACGGGAGCCGAGCCTTTGGTTGGACCGCTTTGCGTCCTTGCAGTGACGCGTCCCCGAATGGTCGTCTCGATGCGGCGCCACGTTCCCGACAACCATGGAGAATCTCGGAGGCCCCACTGCCAGCCGATAGGCTTTTGCTCGAGGAGCTCGAGGCCGACATGGCCGAGTGCTTGTTCGAGCTCGGTTTTCGTAAAGAGGTATTGATGGAACCGCCACCCATCGAGTTTCTTGACGGGATCCGCCTTCGTCGTCGAAGTAGATAATCGACCTTCGGAAGCGATCGTCTCGCCGCTAAAAAAAGCACGAAGACGGCGCTCCAGGTTCAGGAAAGGCATAAAACCAACGAGTACTCCGCCCGGTTTGAGGACGCGGATCGCTTCTCGGAGTCCCTGTTCCGGTCCGTGCTCGAAGTGCTCGAGGACTCCACCAGAGAGGTAGGCGTCGAAGCGGTTCGAGCGAAACGGGAGCGTCTGTACATCTGCGACCGCGAGAGGGAGTGTCTCGTCGCGACAGCGGACGCGTTTCGCGCTCGCCCAGGAATAATCCACGCCGACCATGTTGCGGCCTTGCTCGCGCCAGTAGATACAGTGTTGGCCAAGACCAAATCCGCCGTCCAGGACGATGTCCCGCGGCCGCGTATATCGATTCAGGAACTCGCTTAGGGGCTCATAGGCGCAGAAAGCGAGCGCCTCTGGGAACCAATCATGTTCATCCCAATGAGAGTCCCAGTAGGCCACGCCGGGCGCGTTATCGTCAGGGAGAAATTGTTTCCACATCAGTTGCTAATTCCATCGCAATGCTGGTAGTCACTGTCCAAGATTGGTGGTGTCGGGGGTGGTGGAAAGCCGCCGGGGGCGTCACCTCAAGGTGATTCGTGTCAAGGATTCTGAGAAGGATACACTCTGAGTGTAACAAGCCGACCCGCCCGCGAACAAGCTTTGGGAAACCACCTGACAACACGAAGAGAGCAAATCTTTGTGGCGCGCCGGGCAAGCGTGGCGGTGAGGTGGTGAGGTTGATTTGCTACCATAGAAGAGAACCATCCATCGACAATTTGGAAATTCTGTTTCGGGAGCCGGAAGCTCATGCTGAGGACATCCATCCGCGCCTTGACTCCGCTCGCGACGGCTTGAGAGACGAATGCAAGTACTGGTCGCGCTTTTCGTCTCGACTCTCTGCCACGTCCTGCTCCTCGCTTTTTTCAAACGACGCTACGACCCCGGCTCGTTTCGCGTCGTGTCGCTCACCTATGTCGGCACGATCACTCTTCGCTATGCGCTTGCCGTTTACCTCTGGCTGAATCACACCGATATCGGGTTCAGCTCGACCTTTTGGGGCGATTCCCAGACCTACGATCGTTTCGGCGCCGCGCTTGCGGAGAGTTGGTCTCACGGCTTTTCTTCAACGCTCTGGGCCGAGACGGGGCAGGGGATGGTCAACAAAGGATTCATCTATTTCGTAGCCAGCGTTTATTATTTCTTTGGGCGAAACGTCCTGCTCGTGCAGTTTCTCAACGGCATCATCGGCGCGCTGACGCCGGTCGTCATCTTCGAGCTAGGACTTTCGCTCTATAACCGCCGCGTCGCCACGACGGCCATGCTCTTGACCGCCTTTTTTCCCCAGATGATCTTCTGGTCCTCGGCACTCTACAAAGATCCCGCGGTCATGTTGTGCATCGCGGCGAACATCCTCGCGGTCGTCAGGCTGCAACGTCAGTGGAATCCGGCCTGGATCGCGGCCTACGTTCTGACGGCGGGCGCCCTCGTTTGGCTGCGCTTCTATATCTTCTATGCGACATTGGCCGCGGCCGCGATCGGGTTGCTCGTTGGGAACCGGAGGAGTCCGGTCTTGGGGCTTGTCACGCAGTTGAGCCTCGTTTTCGCCGTCCTTTTGCTCCTCGCCTACACCCCGGTCGGGCAGGAAGTGCTACTTCGAAGCCGTTTCCTTGATTTGGAGCTACTGCAATTCTCACGTAGCGACCTCTCGAACGCGGGAAGCGGTTATGCCAGCGACGCCGATATCACCACGATGGGTGGCCTACTCAGCGTGCTGCCGGTCGGCATCATGCATCTGATGTTTGGACCCTTCCCGTGGACGGTGAGCAATCTGCGACAGGCCTTGGCGCTCCCCGACGTGCTGGCTTGGTACGCGCTCACACCGGCGCTCATCGCAGGTATCGGCCTGGCCTTGAAGCGGCTCCGACAGACGATGCCCATCCTCGTTTTCACGACCGCACTGACGCTTGCCTATGGCGCCTTTCTCGGCAATGTCGGAACAGCCTATCGGCAGCGCACCCAGATCATGATGTTCTATTTTCTGTTCGTCGCCGATGGTCTGCATCACAAACGCCGGAGAGCGGGTAGTGAGGATCCGAGTGCGCCGGACGCCGTTCGAGATCAGACCTTGAATCCGATCGCGCACCAATAGGGCGGCCCGCTCGAAAAACGAATATCCATGAGCCCAGCCTCGAGCAACATGGCTTCGATTTGTCGAGCCGTGAATCGCTGCTCGAGCGGGGTTCCGAAACGATCGCGCGCGTCCGTTCTCATCGTATAGAGGCTTCGATCGCGATAGGCCGACAGGGGCCATGGGGAGACGTCGATGCCCAAGGCTTCTGCAAATCGCGCCGCCTGTGCGAGGGGCCAATAAATCGAGAGGGCGAGAGCATCACAGCAAAGGTCTTTGACTCGCGACGGCAGGCTAGCGACGACCCGCCGGACAGCATCCGATCCGCGCCACAACCATCGAAACCACAACGGCCGATTGTCGAAGGCGTAATAGAGATAGACGAGAAAAGGAGCACCCTTTTTGAGCGCGCGCACCGAGCTCGCGAGCGCTGCGGCGGTATCGGGGACGTGGTGAAAGACGCCGAGCGCATAGGCGAAGTCGAGCGAGTTGTCTTCGAAAGGCAACGCGTCGACGCTCGCGTGGTGAAGAATGACGTTGTTGTAGCGCTTTAGCTTCGCGCGGGACACTTGAAGCGCCTCCTTGCTCGGATCCACGCAATGCAGCTCGCCGATGTCTCGGCGCGCAACGAACTGCGCCCATCGTCCGCTGCCGCAGCCAATATCGGCGCCTCGCGCTCGTTCTGGGAGTAATTCCCACGGAAAGATCGCAAAATATTCCCCGAATAAACGCTCGAGCTCGTCCGCGTCGACGTCTTCTTGGTCGAAGCGCGACCACTCCTTCGAGAACGATTGCACCGTTTGGTGATGCACGTTGTCGAGAACGAGTCTCTTCATTCGGCGCGCCTGCCGGAAGAAGCCCGATACCGCGCGAGGGCCGCTTCGGCTTCCGGTCCCGAGCCGGCTGCACGTTGCATCATCAACGGGTCCTCGTCGATATAAGGCGCGATGACGCTGAGCGCGTCGAACGGGGTGAGCCCGGGCACGAGCTGGCGTCCGCGTTCGAGCTGCTCGAGTGCTTCGTCGAGACGGTGTCTCGAAGCGAGGTAGAGCGCGTAGTTGGCGCGCAGGCCCGAATGGTGAGGCTCGAGCTCGAGCGAGCGCTCGAACAGCTCGTCCGCCAGCGCGTCATTGCCGCGGTTCGCTTCCGTCCATGCCAGCTCGAACCAGTAACGCCCGCGGGTTGGCGCGAGGTAAATGGCGTCGCGAAAGGACAAGGCGGCTTGCTCGAGCCTTATCTCACGAAAGCGTGCGGCATCTCGAGACCGAAAAGCGTCCTCGTTATAGAGTCGTCCGATGAGGAACACGGTCTGGGCATTCTGAGGAACACGCTTGCGCGATCGCGCGAGATCTTGAATCAGATCCATGAACTCAGCGGGATCCGTCAAGAGAGGATCGATCCGTCGTGTCAGTTGCCGGCTCTGGCCCGCGTCCACGGCGAGGACTGTGAGCCCGAGGCACAGAACAGCGAGGGGCGCCGCGGCGAGAACGTGAAGACGGCGCGGCTTCCATCGGCGAGGTGGCTCGTCCACCTGTGCGGCGATGAGGCCGACCATGGTCGCGAATAGCAGGGCGTTGGAAGGGATGTGTAGGTTGAAATCGTAAAGACCGTGAACCAGGAGCGCCGCCACTCCCGCGAGGAGCCCCGAGAGCAGGCCCCGGACTCGCTCCGACCTTTCTCCTTCGATCGTCCTGTAGGCCACGCGCCCGATCGCGCCAAAGAAAGCGAGTGCTATGAAGATGCCGAGAAAGCCGGTCTCGCACAGAAGCTGCACCCAGTCGCTCTCCGCATATTCGGCCCGTGTCTCCACATTCGCGCTGCGATAGGCCGGAATCACCGCGGCGTAGGTCCCGAGGCCGGTTCCCAAAGCGGGCGCGTCTAAAACGATGCCAAGGGAGTCGGACCAGAGGTCCAAACGGAACTGCACCGAGTGGTCGGCGCCCGGATTCTTGAGGGTTAGGACCCGATCGGCAAGACTCGACGGCGCGAAGGCTGCGAGAAAGAGCGCTACCGCGACGGACCCGGCGAGGACGAAGGCCTGTCGTCTCGAGAGCCAAGCGAGCACGGCTAGACCCACGCCCGCCGCGATGAGCCCGCCGCGGGAATGAGACAAAAAGAGTGAGATCCCCATGAGCGCCGAGGTTCCGCCGAGAAGAACCGCCAGCGGCGCATTGCGCCGCAAGGTTCCGAGCGCGGCGCCGAGCGTCAAGAGTCCGCAGGCCTCGATGAAACCAGCGAAATGATTGTGGTTCACGAACGGGCCATAGGGCGTTCCCGAGGGGACGGGGAAGCGTCCGTAGAGAACCGTTCCGTAGCGAGCCTTTTGGAACACGGCAAAAAGTGCGAGAGCCACACCTAGAAACGCCACGGTATAGACGAGGACCCGTCTCTCGGTGCCTCCGCGAAAGAGTTGGCTCGCAAGCCAGAAAGCGGCAAGAAAACCCGCGAGCTGAAGAAAACCGGAGCGTGTCTGAAACGGCTCGAGAGACATCGGATGCCAAGCACCGCTGCCGGTGAACGTCCTCGCTACTTCGTAATCGCGAGCGATCGCGGGGGTTATGGTCTCGCTGAAGCTCGAGGGTAGCGGCAGTTGCTGGAGAACTACGAGAGCAAGGGCCGCTGCCAGCCAATGCCACCCCGGAGTGCGATAAGCGCGACCGAAATAAAGACGGGTCAAAAGAAACGCGCCTCCGAGCAGAATGAGTGCGGACGCGAGAGCGGCGGCGGGGACGGGGGTCACCGAGCCGAAAGGCCACGGGGCAACGACGATGAGCAGAAGAAGGGCTACGCGAAACGCCCAGTCGCAGGCCCGCTCGCGTGAGCTCGTGTGAGCGGAGTCGTCGACAGAGATTTGCATGATGGCGGCGGGACAGAAGCTCAGTCGCTCCTGCTCTAATAGCTAATTAGGTTGGCTGTCGAAAGTAGTTGAGAAGATCTTAGCACATGGACGACGACAGCCGTCCAACGTGAGGGTAAAACCACCTCTAGCCGAGGGCCCTCGAAAGCGTTTTTGACGGGATTCGCCCACGTAAACAATCGACCACGCGCCCCGAATCGGCTCGCTTTCGGGCTCAAGTGTTCGTGCAAACTCTTTGTGTGGAGCGTTTACAGACTTTTTCGTCTTAGTGCGGTCACCGTCAGAGTTTGGCAAAGCTCTTGCTATAGATACCCCGTATAGCGAACAACAGAAACACGCTACTGCCGCCTAGCAATTCTTGGGTTTGCCGCTCGGCCATGTGAGTCGGGCGGCGCCGATGCGAGGTGGGGTCGGAGTGGGTGTGAGGGTCGATTCCGGTAACGGTCCCGGGCTTCGGTTTTGTGCATCCAGGTTGGGGGCTCCGACCCCGCCCGCCCCCTAATTCGCGGTTAGTTAGATAACCATCTTCGTGGGTATTTTGATTTTGCCGCCGTGAAAAGCACACGCGAAAGGCGGCGCCAGTGTGAGGTGGGGTCGGAGTGGGTGTGAGGGTCGATTCCGGTAACGGTCCCGGGCTTCGGTTTTGTGCATCCAGGTTGGGGGCTCCGACCCTGCCCGCTCTTTCAACATTCAGGTCCGGGTTCGATTAACTTCCTTGCCTGATTCAGCCTTTTGCGGCTTGCCAGATGTCGACGCAGCCTTTGTAGTTTTGAGCGATGGCATCGATCGCGGCCGATTCCTCCATCGTTTTGTCCAGGTAGCCCTTGAGCGGTTCGCTGAAGTTGGTGCGGCCGACGGCGAAGCCGATGAAGCCCTCCACGGGAGCCGAGACTTTCAGCCACGCGTGGACTTTCTCTTTGTTGGAACCGCGTCCCAAGAGGATTGAGCCGACTTTTCTGCGCTCGTCGTTCGAGCGGACTTGGGCGGAGACCGCCTCGGCATGCTCGCGCTTGTCGAGCCCTTCGATTTTCCAAATATCCGGCTCGATGCCGAAATCCTGAATTTCCTTGATCGCCTGGACCATGTGCTTCGGACGGATATCGGAGTCGTAGCTGTCACCGGCGGCTTTATCGTCGTCGGACGTCGCCGGGACGAGGAGCTCGAACATGTAATAGTGGTCGTCGTTATTGTGGATGTAGTCCGAGAGAAGCTTGAGCCTCGTCAGCTGCTCGCGGTTCATCAAGGCGTCGTCTTCAGGGTGGTAGCGGACGAGCACCTTCACGATTTTCGGCGACAAGTAACGCAGGTGATCTTCCCAACGCGCGCCATATTCGAAATCGAAGACGGACTGACCGCTCTTTTCGACGCAGACCGCGGCCGGGATGCCGCGCGAGCTGGCGTCACTCAAGATGTGGCTGCCGAATTGGGCGTCGACAAGGATGCCGACTTGATCCTTCGCTACCCCCATCTCGATCGCTCTCAGAAGGGCGCGATAAATGAGGGTTTTCCCGCCGGAGACCTGCACGAATTGATCCTGCTTCGGATCGATGATCGGTGCTCCTTTGAAATCGTAAAACGTTTTCGTAAAACTGCCCCGATGGTCGAAAGGCTGCACGAAAAGGGGCTTATCGTATCCAATGGATTTCATCTAGTAGGAACCTCCCATGCGCTCGCGAGCGTCGAGCGGGCGGTTAGTCTACTGCGCTCTCTCGCCGCGAAGCAACTTAACTTGCATCGTTCCCTCGGGCTTCGGCTCGAGGGGTCGCTCCTACTTTGCGACCCTTGGGATAAGCGCGCGTAGCCCTTGTCGTTTTGCTACGATGGGACACTATCGGGAGAAAGGTGGGTTCTCGTTTGCCGCTCAAGGACAAAGTAGCGTGGGTCGTTGGCTTTACCCTCGTGACGCTCGTTGCAGGTGACGGTTCGGCCCAAACGCTCCAGCAACAAATTCTCGACGCGCGGGATAAAGTCACGCCGGCCCTCGTCAACGTGCAACCCATCACCGACGTCTACTCCTCGGGAGAGCGCCGGAGCTCGACGGGCGTTGGAAGCGGCTTCATCTTCGACGCGGATGGGCACGTCATTACGAACTACCACGTAGCAGGTAAGGCGAAGCGTCTCATCATTACGTTGAGCAACAAACAACGTGTTCCCGGCGTTCTCATAGGCGAAGATCCCCTGACCGATATTGCCGTCTTGAGACTCGAGCTCGCCGAAGGTCAGACCATGCCGGCGCATGTGTTGCTCGGGGATTCGGACGAGCTATCCGTCGGCCAATATGTGATGGCGCTCGGAAGTCCGCTCGCATTGCAGCGCTCGCTTTCCTTCGGCGTCGTCAGCAGCAAGGACCGTTATTTGTCGGATTCCTTCAAGCTTCCCACTGGGGAGAAGACCGGATCGTTCAACACTTGGATCCAGACGGATGCGGCCATCAATCCCGGTAATAGCGGCGGCCCGCTCGTGAACTTGAAGGGGGAGGTCGTCGGCGTCAATGCGAGGGGGGCTTTTGGCGCGTCGAGCATTGGCTTCGCGATCCCGATAAACATCGTCAAAGAAGTCGCCGCACAGCTCATCGCGACGGGCCACGTAGAGCGCAGTTGGCTCGGCCTGACCTTTCAACCGCGCGAGGAGCTCGCGCAATATTTCGAAGCAGAGTCCGTACCCGGCGTGGTGATCCGCAGCGTCGATCCCGACTCGCCTGCCGAGCGTGTCGGCATCCGTGCCGGCGACATGCTCCTGGCCTATCGAGGCGAGCTTATGTCGGCACAGTTCACCGAAGAGCTTCCTCTGATTTACAAGAGAATCGCCGACACGCCCATCGGATCCGAGGTCGCGGTTGCGGTCGCTCGAGGAGGTGACGTCCTCGAGTTCACCGTCACGACGGAAGAGCGGGGCGCGTCGAGCTCGGACGAGATGGAATTCGAGAGCTGGGGATTTACCGCGCGCGGAATTACCCGCGAGCTCGCACGCGAGTTCAGCTTGCCGGACAATCTTGGCGTCCTGGTCGCGGGCGTGAAGCCCAACGGTGTCGCCTTCCACGGGCAGCTCTTTGCCGGGGACCGTATCGTGGCCGTCGAAGATGAGCCCGTCGAAGACCTTGACGGGCTCCGTTCTATCTATCGGAGCTTCGACGACGCGCGCACCGATGCCGTTCTTCTCACCGTTATGCGACGCCACTCGCGGCGTTGGATCCTCATCGAGCCCAGCTATGAGAACTGAGTTTGTCTGCGTGGCGCTTTTCGCGCTTGTTGCCACCGTCGGTGTTGCCCGTGTCGCTCCCGACGAGACCGCCGAGAAGCTCCGATCGATCGAATCCCGCTACAGCAAGAGCATGGTGCAAGTGCGCTATCGCCAGCAAGTCAGCCGCTCGACCGCCGAGCCGCCGGCCGAGGAAGAGCTCACGACAACCGGCGTCGTCGTGACCGCCGATGGCCTCGTGATGGTGAGTGCCATCATCTACGAGCCTTTCAACCAAGTGCCGCACGGCGTCGGGATTCGTTTTCCCCGCTCGGTCAATCGCGCCCTAGCCAAAATTCCGGAAGCGCATGTCCGATTCATGGACGGCAGCGAGTATCCGGCCACGCTCTTGGGACGCGATCCGGATGCCGACGTCGCTTTTTTTCAGATCGACGAGGGTACGGAAGACGTGACTTTCGTACCTGTCGTCTTCGAGGCCGGCACCGACGTCACCGTGGGCGAGGAAGTCGTCGTGGTGAGCCTTTTGGGAGAGCCTCTCGGCCCGGCTATTGCCGTTGAGCTTTCGCGTGTTCAGGCCATGACGATGCGGCCGCTCTCGGGCTTCGTGGTTGCGACGGGCGCTTCCGATCCTGTTGGCTCGCTCGTCGTCTCGCGGGAAGGTGCTGTCCTTGGCTATCTAGACGCGCTCACCGTGCCGGTGCCGGATACGCGTAGTCGGAATCCCTTGGCCTTTCTCTCGATCATGCGCGACCTTCCCAAAGGGGTGGGGCGCGGCTTCGCGCGGCCCGCCCGCGATTTCGTCGATGCTGGCGTGCGCATTCCCGAAGCGGAGCCGGTCCGGCGCGGCTGGCTCGGCGTGGAAATGCAACCGTTATCCCGAGACCTTGCGAGCCACATGCGCCTTCCTGTCGATAGAGGCATTCTTCTCGGCTACGTCTACCGCAACTCTCCCGCCGAAGGCGCGGGCCTCGAAGTTGGTGACGTGCTCTTCGAGCTCGAAGGCGAGCCGGTTGACGTGAACCGTGACGAGGACCTTGGAACGTTTGCGGAGAAGTTACTTCGCGCCGGTGCTGGCGCATCTCTCGAGATCGGCTACCTCCGAAAGGGCGCTCCGGCTACAACGACCGTCCAGCTGGCGCCCGCGCCGCGCTCGGCCCGCGAAGCGGAGACGGTCAAAGTCGAAGAGCTCGATCTCACCGTCCGGGAGCTCACCTATGACTATCGGGCGACCCACTTTCTCGAGCCCGAGCGCCAAGGCGTTGTCGTGGTGCAGCCCCCGGTCGCGGTGAGCAGCAACCGGAACCGGGTAGCACCCGGCGATTTGCTCGTCCGCATCGACGATGAGCCCATCGCAGATCTCGAGAGTTTCCGCAATGTGCTCGCGAATGCGCGCGCGCGGCAGCCGGACGAGGTCGTGCTCTTCGTCGAGCGCGGGCGGGAGAGCTTTTTCTTTGCCGTCAAGCCTGATTGGGACTAGGCTAGGCTGGCGATCCGGATTCAAGAAAAGCGCAACGCGAAGGCGCCAAGATTGCAAAGGCGCAAAGAAAGACTTTCTCGCTTTGCGTCTTTGCACCCCTCGCGCCTTTGCGTTGCGTCGTTGGAGCAGCAATGGCGGGACCGTTACTAGCCTTCGTTGACGGCGGGGGCGGTTCGGGCTAGATTCACCCACGTGGAACCGGATCGCATCATCGTGCGCGGGGCGCGCCAGCATAATCTGAAGAACATTACCGTCGAGTTTCCCAAGAAGAAGCTCGTCGTATTTAGCGGGGTGTCGGGCTCCGGTAAGTCTTCCCTTGCGCTCGACACGCTTTACGCCGAGGGCCAAAGGCGCTATGTCGAGTCGCTCTCTAGCTATGCTCGGCAATTTCTCGGGCAGATGGAGAAGCCGCTCTACGACACGATTCACGGCCTGTCGCCTACGATTTCCGTCGACCAAAAGTCATCGAGCCACAACCCGCGCTCGACGGTAGGAACGCTTACCGAGATCTACGACTACCTTCGGGTGCTCTTTGCTCGGATCGGAAGACTTTCTTGCCATCAATGTGGCCGGCCGGTGGCGCGGCAGACCCCGCAGCAAATCGTGGAAGAAATCGCTCGTCTTCCCGAAGGCGCCCGTTTTCAGATCTTGGCGCCGCTCGTGAGCGGGCGTAAGGGCGAGCACAAATCTGTGCTCGAAAAAGCGCGTCGGAGCGGATTTTCCCGGGTGCGCGTCGACGGGAAGATTTACTCGCTCGAAGATTCGATCGAGCTCGAGAAGAACAAGAAGCACGATATCGAGATCGTTGTCGATCGACTGGTGCGCAAGAAGGATTTTCTGGAAAAATCGCGGTCGCGCTTGACGGACTCCGTCGAAACGGCGCTTCGTTCCGGGGAAGGTGTGCTCATCGTGCACCGCGACAAGATGGACGATTTGCTTCTGTCCGAGCATCAGGCTTGTCATCACTGCGGGCTCTCTTTTCCCGAGCTGTCCCCGCAACTGTTCTCGTTCAACTCGCCACAAGGCATGTGCTCCGCCTGTAACGGCCTCGGCACGAAAGCGGAGATGGACGAAGAGCTCATGGTGCCGGACCCGAGCTTGAGCATCAACGAGGGTGCGGTAAAACCCTGGGGCGCCATCGAGGACAAAGGTGGATGGCGCGCCGCGGTGATCCGTTCGCTCGCTCGCCATCACAAGATCGATTTGACCAAAAGCTGGACGGCGCTCAGCGCTAGTTCCCGCCGCGTCATCCTGCACGGCAATAACGACGAGAAGATCACGGTCAGGCGCGGTCGCCGCTCGTTCAAAACGCGCTTCGAGGGGCTCGTCTCGATCATGATGCGGCGTATGAAAGAGACCCAGTCGGAAGCCGTTCGCAAGCATTACGCGCAGTTCATGTCGAGCAAGCCGTGCTCGAGCTGCAAGGGCGCGCGCCTGCGTCCAGAAGCGCTTTCGGTTCATATCGCGGAAAAGTCGATCGCCGCGCTCGCGGCGAGCGCCATCGACGATGCCTTTCTCTTCGCTACGACCGTCGAGCTCTCGGCAACAGACGCGCTCATCGGGTCGGAGCTGTTGAAGGAGATCGTCAACCGTCTGAGGTTCTTGCGAGATGTTGGGCTAGGCTACTTGACGCTCGACCGGCTCGCCCCGACGCTCTCGGGCGGTGAGGCGCAACGGATCCGGCTCGCGAGCCAGATTGGCTCCGAGCTCACCGGGGTCGTCTACATTCTCGACGAGCCGTCGATCGGGCTACACGCGCGCGACAACGCGCGTCTTCTCGGCGCGCTCCGTCATTTGAGGGACATGGGCAACTCGGTGGTGGTCGTCGAGCACGACCGGGACACCATCGAAGCGGCCGACTACATTGTCGATTTCGGCCCTGGCGCCGGGGTTCATGGCGGGGAGGTCGTTGCGACTGGCACCGCTAAAGATCTCGAGCGTCAGCCGGCTTCTGTGACGGGGCAGTTTCTCTCGGGCAAGCTCTCGATTCCGGTCCCTCTGGAGCGGCGCAAGATCTCGGAGCGTTTCGTGGAGATTCTCGGCGCGAGGGCCAACAATCTTCAGAACCTCGACGTGAAGATACCGCTTGGCGTGCTCGTCGGCGTGACCGGCGTCTCGGGTGCGGGCAAGAGCACGCTCGTGAACGAGATCCTTTACCCGGCGCTGACGCGCGCTTTGAACCGCTCCGAGAAGCAACCCGGCGCCCATCGGCTCGTGCGCGGGCTCGAACACCTCGACAAAGTCATCGATATCGATCAATCGCCCATTGGAAGAACTCCACGCTCGAATCCGGCCACCTACACGAAAGCTTTCGACGAGATCCGCGGATTCTTTGCCCATCTTCCCGAGGCACGCGCGCGCGGCTACAAGCCTGGGCGCTTTTCCTTCAACGTGAGGGGCGGCCGTTGCGAACATTGCGACGGCGACGGGGTCATAAAAGTCGAGATGCATTTTCTCGCCGACGTCTATGTGCCGTGCGAGGAGTGCGGCGGGCGCCGCTTCAACGACGCGACGCTCGAAGTAAAATATAAAGGCCTCTCCATTGCCGATGTGCTTGCGCTCACGGTCACAGAAGCAGCTGAGCTCTTCGAGAACCATCCTACGATCCGCCGCATTCTGCAGACGTTGATCGAGGTCGGGCTCGGCTACATCCGGCTCGGACAAAGCTCGCCCACGCTTTCCGGCGGCGAGGCGCAACGGGTGAAGCTCTCGCGCGAGCTCGCTAAGCGATCCACCGGCCGCACGTTCTACATTCTGGACGAGCCAACGACGGGGCTTCACTTCCAGGACATCGCGCGCCTTTTGAAAGTGCTCGAGAAGCTCGTCGAAGGCGGGAACACCGTGCTCGTCATCGAGCACAACATGGACGTCTTGAAGACGGTCGACTACATCATCGATTTGGGACCCGAAGGCGGCAAAGATGGAGGCTATCTCGTCGCGACGGGAACACCGGAGGAAGTCGCGGCGGAGCCTAGCTCCTACACCGGCCAAGCGCTACGGGAAACGCTCGCCGCCTCTTCGTTCGACGTTCCGGTAAAGAAGACCAGCTAAGGGGCCCGAAGAACGTGCTCTGGGCGGTTGCCCTTCGCTGGTCGCCGGCGAGCTTTTGGACTGCCTCGGAGCTCCGCGAGGACTTCGCGCAATCCCGCCATCGTCCGCTGCGCGATCGCGTGCGACGGCGCGTGGCCGTGCTTCACGCCGACAGGACAGCCTTGGGTGTTGCGCCTGCTCTTCGCGGAGCTCGACGAAAAGGTTCCCGCCGAACGGCGCCGTACCGCACGCGCTCAGAAGGCTCGAGGAACCGGAGGCGTCGCGCTTTCTCGCCACGTACATTTTGGTCGGGACGGCAAGCCCGTTCGCGGTGGAGCTCCTATTTGGAGCTATCCGGAAACGCGACGTCGGTGGCGCGCGAGCGGGTCTGGTAATTCTTGGCGCCGCACGTCGCACGCCTCGCTCGCCGCGCGCTTCTCGCGGCCGCGCGGCTCGACCACCCCAAAGCGATTGATGCCGTGCTTACGTTCCTTCGTGGTACGGAGCCGCCGTAAAAAGCCGTGTGCTAAGCTCGTTTTATGTCCTACTACCGGCGCGATTTGAGCTCGATGTTCGGAGGTCCTTTGACCCCTGCGGTCAAGAACCTCATCATCGCAAACGTCGTCGTCTACGTTCTCCAAGTCCTAATTCAGAACTTCACCGAGTGGTTCACCTTGGTTCCATCGCTCGTGCTGCCTTGGAATTTTCAAATTTGGCGCGTCGCCACTTATATGTTCCTGCATGACCAGGCGGGATTTGGCCATCTCTTCTTCAACATGTTCGGCCTGTTCGTGTTTGGATGTGCCATTGAAAGAACGTGGGGCAGTCAATCGTTCTATCGTTACTACTTCCTATGTGGTCTCGGTGGGGCGGCGTTCGCTTTCTTGTCTTATCCGCTTTGGAACGCGAGCATCCTCGGCGCCTCGGGCGCGCTCTATGGGGTCTTGATCGCCTTCGGCTATCTTTTTCCGCGCCAGCAAGTGTTGTTGTTCTTTGCCATTCCGATGGAAGCACGTTTCTTCGTCGCGATGTTCGGGATCATGGCCTTTGCGAGCTCCGTTAGCGGGCAGCAAGGTGTCGCACATATCGTGCACCTCGGGGGTTTCGCCACTGGCTATTTGTTGCTTCGATGGGTGGGCGTAGCCGGCAGGGGTCGCCGCCGTTCGTTGGGCGGTTTGCGCGTCGAGCTCGGCGGCTCGTGGCGAGACGCCTATCGGCGATGGCGGATGAAAAGGCTTCGTAAGAAGTTCGAGGATTACTACGATAAGCGCTCCGGCGGCGGCGACGGTCCGATGGTGCACTAGCCCTGGCGCTCCGCCCTTCGCGTCCCGACGAAGCCTTGGCGAAGTCGGACGAGGCCCAGCCTGCCAGAGCCACCCACGCCACCCACGATTGACAACCTCCCGTACTCAGTGATTAGATACAGTCCGTTAGGTGACAAGGGGGGCCTCGTGTCGTCGGCCCCTCCTCTTCCGGGGTCTGTCTGTCCCCAAAAGGAGGTCTGCATGAGAGCCTCAGGTTTAGTCCTTAGCATTTTCCTACTTGGCGCGACCGCCTTTGCCCAAACGGAAGTTATGCGTCCAACCGATGTCACCGCGGAGCAAGTCGGCAAAGGGATCGCCGTGGAGGGTCGGGTCTACTCCCACGGCAAATCGGAAACAGGTCAAATCGCCCTGTTCTTCGGCGCCGATATCAGCACCGCTTTTCGAGCTATCGTTCCCTCGGCCGATCTACACAAGTTCAAAGTGGACGTGGTGAAGAAATATACGCGACGCAACGTGCGGGTCACGGGCACGGTGGAGGAGCAGGACGGCAAGTTCTACATCCTCATCCGCGAGCCCAAGCAAATCAAAGTCGTGCCGCGTAAGCGGCGGACGAGCAGCTGATCGCCTCGAGACGCGGGACGTCGGCTTCGTTGCGGCTCAGCTGCGCTGCTCTGTTGCGTCGAGACCAACCGGATTGATGGCCCAGGGACGGGCCGGCCTGTGTTTCGGGTAAAAACACGTCCCCCTCGGACTCGACTCTTCTTTAGGTCGCCGTTCGCGTAAAAGCCGAGCCAGTTTCCATCGGGCGCAATGAATGGCTGGAGCCCGCCGGCCGTTCCTGGGATCGTCGTGGCTTCGAACCGATCCAGGGGCCGAGGCGACAACACCGAACGCGCTTCGGAATCTCTCGTGGTGTATACGAGCTTCGACCCGTCGCGAAACAGGGCCAGTGGACGCTCGTTGACGGAGCTCTGAGCCAGCGGCTCGACGATGGCGAACCTCCTGACTTTATCCGGCTCGTTCTCAGTCGATACGAGACGCCAGACGGCGAGTCCCGAAACAAGCATCCCGAGTACCAACAGCGGAACGGCATATTTCTACGGCAGACCCCTTTCAGCTCGTTCCGATGGCGCTCTGACGTCGCCGTATGGTTCAGTGAGCTCGACGCGCACGTCTCCAATGTCGCGTCTTCTTTTCTTGACGTCCTTCTCGAGGCAGCGACGCAGCAGCTGGCCCACGCGCGGCGGCAAGTCTGCCGGCAAGGCACTCCAGTCCGGGTCGAGCTTGATGACCGACGCGAGGATCGCCGAGACGTCATCGCCGGGAAACGCTCTCTTACCGGTGAGCATTTCAAAGAGCACGGCGCCGAAAGCAAAGATGTCCGTCTGCTTGTCGATGCGCTTTGCCTTCGCCTGCTCCGGGCTCATATAGGCCGCGGTTCCGAGGATGACGCCGACGCGGGTCCCATCTCTCGTCAAGGTCGGCGACATTGAGCTATCGGTCTCGGGCGCTTCCTCCGCAAAAACTTTGGCGAGGCCAAAGTTCAAGACCTTGATGTCATCGTCCGGCGTCAGCTTGACGTTGGCCGGCTTGAGATCTCGATGAACGATGCGTTGCTCGTGGGCTTCTTGGAGAGCCCACATGCTCTATCCCCTCGATGCCAAGAGCGGCGAAGTCCTGTGGGAGCGAGAAGCGCATCGCGGCAAGCCGTTCGGCGGCCGACATCGCAAGAACACCTACTTTTCGGAGACACCGGTGACGGATGGCGAGCGCGTCTACGCCTATTTCGGTAACGTCGGCCTCTACTGCTATTCGATGAAGGGCGAGCTTATCTGGAAGAAACAGTGGGAGCCTCAAAAGATCTATTCGCATAACACCTTCGTTGCCCGCGCTGGCACTGACGTTACCGAGCACGAGGAGATTGCACAGAACAGCCTCGGCGAAATGAGCTTCGCGAGTCCCGCGATTAGTGAGGCCAGCCTTTAGCTCCGCACGCAGACGAAGCTCTATCGTATTTCCGAAGCTACAAACGCTCCCTGATCGCCGCCATCGTCCGGAGCGCGTCCACGTCGTGCAGCACGCAGATGAGCGTCGTCACGCCTGCTTCTTTCCACGCCTGCAGCCGGTCGGCGACGCGCGCTTTTGGGCCACAAAGCGCGACTTGATCCACGAGCGCATCCGGAACGGCCGCGATCGCTTCTCGCTTACGTCCTTCCAAGTAGAGATCTTGGATGGTCTCGGCTTCGGCTTCGTAGCCGTAGCGGCAAGCGAGGTTGTTGTAGAAGTTTTTGCCTTTCGCCCCCATGCCACCGATATAGAGCGCGAGCGTCGGTTTGACTTCGTTGCGGCAGCGCTCCAGATCGTCCCCGATCGCGACCTGGACGCTCGGCGCGATTTCGAAACCCAAAGATTGGCGCTCGGGCGTGCGCTTCTTGAAGCCGCGCTCGAGCGCTTCTTGGAAGCTCTCGCGATGATGGGGCGAGTAGAAGACCGGAAGCCAGCCATCGGCGAGCTCGGCCGCGAGCGCCACGTTCTTCGGACCGATGGCGGCGAGGTAGATCGGGATGTCCGGGCGCACCGGCGCCATCATCAGCTTCAATGGTTTGCCGAGGCCGCTGCCGCCTTCATACGGGATGCGATAAGTCTCACCGTCCCAGCTGAGAGGCTCTTTGCGTTCGAGGACCTGGCGGATGATGGCGATGGCTTCACGCGTGCGCGTGAGCGGCTTCCCATAGGGAACCCCGTGCCAACCTTCGACGACTTGAGGGCCGGAGACACCTAGCCCGAGCAGCAGGCGTTCGTGGCTCAAGCGGTCGAGCGTCGCAGCCGTCATCGCCGTCAACGCGGGCGTGCGCGACGGGATTTGAAGGATTGCGGTGCCGAGGCCGATGCGCTCGGTCTTGGCGCCCACCCATGCGATGAGGCTGACCGCGTCCGAGCCCCACGCTTCGGCCGTCCACACCGAGTCATAGCCGAGCCGCTCGGCTTCGACCGCGAGCGGGACCGGGTCGGGATTGGCGGAGGTTAGAAAACCGATATTCAGTCCGAGCTTCATAGCGTCATTTCTTCTTGGCCACCGCCATGCGCTTTTGCATAGGCCGGGCCCGATCGGAAACGTCATGCGCGGCCGGCTTCGCGTTGGGCAGCTCGACGCCGATCTTGGGACAATCGGCTTCGACCATACAGTCATCGCATTTCGGCGAGCGAGCGGCGCAAATGGCGCGGCCGTGATGGATTAGGATATGCGCCAGATCGATCCAATCCTTTTTCGGGATGAGGTCCATCAGTTTCTTTTCGACTTGCTCCGGCGTCTTCGCTTCCGCGAGCCCCATGCGATGGGAGAGTCGGAAGACGTGCGTGTCGACGACGAAACCGGAAGCTATGCGGAAAGCCGTCCCGAGCACGACATTCGCTGTTTTCCGCGCGACACCGGGGAGGGTCAAGAGCTCCTCCATCGTCTTCGGGACTTCGCCCCCGAACGTTTCGGTGATCGTCAACGTGGCGCCGTGGATCGACTTGGATTTGTTGCGATAAAAACCCGTCGTGCGGACGAGCTCTTCGAGCTCGCTCCGGTCGGAAGCGGCAAAGTCTTTCGCTTCCGGGTAGCGCGCGAACAGAGCGGGCGTCACTTTGTTGACCCGCGCGTCCGTGCATTGTGCCGATAAGATCGTAGCGATGAGCAGCTGGAGTGCGTTTTTGTGGTCGAGCGCGCACTTCGCGTCGGGATAGGCTTTCCGAAGCTTGCGCGTGAGGGTTCTAGCGCGGCGGGATAACTCCTCTATGGGCTCGCCCGTTGGCGTGTTTGCTGCGTTCGCTTCTTTAGCCAACTCTACTTCCCGACAAGGTCGACAAGAATGTCATCGCCTCGAAGCTCGACTTTGAAGCAGTCGATTTTGAACCCAGGGTCGAAGATGGCTTCTCCGGTGACGAGGTCGAACTGCCACGCGTGCCACGGACAGGTCACGGTCTTGCCATCGACGAGCCCGTCCCCGAGCGGTCCGCCTTGGTGCGGACATTTGCTCGAAGTGGCGAAGAACTCGCCGTCGACATTGTAGAGAACGATCGTCTTGCCGTCCGCTTCGAAAGCCTTGCACGCGCCGGCTTCGACTTCGCTCGCGGTGGCGACTTTCAACATCTCTGACATCATACCAGCGGCACGCTGCCGTTCATTTGGTTGCAATTACCGCGTAGTCCTGGTCGCCGAACAACAAGGCGTTGAGCTTTTCGAAGTTCTGATTGATGGTGTCGTTTCCTTCCGTGGCCCTCGCGTCCATCACGGGAAGCAGGCGCGCCCTTTCTCCGACCGGGCTCGTATATCGGATGGTCACTTCGGAAAAGCCCACGGCGCGCAGCAGAAAGTCGAGGGTCTCGGGGTGAATCGGTTTTTGGTGGGTGAGGTCCCGGTAGAACGATTCCACGAGTGCTATGACGCTCGTGGGGTTCACGGTCTCGAGGATGATGCGGCCTTTGGGGCGGAGCACGCGGTAGCTATCCGCGAGCACTTTTCTCAGAAGCGAGGGCGGCAAGTGCTCGATCACTTGAGCTGCGAAGATACCGCCCGAAGATCCGGCCGGTCGGTCCGCGAGGACGGTCACGAGATCGCCGACTTGCGCTTGGACCGCTTTGTCGCGGCAAGCATGGATCATCTCGCGATTGCCGTCCACGCCTTCCGCCTCGATACCCGCTTCTTTCAAGAGCTCGAGAAACTCGCCGCGCCCGCAACCGAGCTCGAGCACGGGCCCCTGTCCCTCGAAGTAGGGGACGTAATCGGCGAGGCGTTCCCGAATCTCATCGGAGCTTCCGCGGAAGCGCTCCTCGAAAGCGAGATAGTGCTCTTCTTCGAGATGGGGGGTGATCTCTGCTCGTGTGGGGCTATCACCCGACACGCTTGCCGCAATGGAGTGGAGCTCGGCGCGCGCCACCGCGAGCGACGAATCCATGCCTTCGACCCGTTCTTTGAGACCCCGGAGGCCGAGCTGCACGCGCTCGACGCGTTTGTCCATTGCTTCTAACAGCAAATCGGCGCGCTCGCTGCCGAGGGATGCGTAGAGCCGGTCCTTGGCGTCGGCCAATCGGTCGATGCGCTGCGAAAATCCGACGAGTGCCGAGCTGAACTCGGCTTGCGCGGCTTGGGCGCGGTTCGTCGTCTCGGCGAATCGGTTCAAGAACTGCACGAGGCTCGAGTTGAAGCTCCGCTGCTGCTCGAGCGCATGCCCGAGCGCTCGAAGCTCGGGCTCGACGAGGCGCCGGGCGATAGCTCGCGCGATGCTTTTCAACCCGCCGTCATCCGCGCCAGCCGCGGTTGCCGACAGAGGTGCGAGGAGCGCGCTCGACTGATTGAGAACCGAGAGTAGCTCCGGGATGGTGGCGTCCTGGTCGTAAGGTGCGCGCGTTCCCGAAAGCGCGTCGAGCTTCGCGAGTAGCTCGGCGTAGAGCTCTTCTTCTTCGTGAAGCTTTGCTTTGAGCTCGGAGACAGTGGGCTCTGTGGACAAGGTCAAGGGCGCTTACGTCAAAAACTGCTGCTGCTAGACACGATGCCCTCGAGGGGGCTGCTCGCGCTTGCATAGCGTCGTCTCGGCATCCGGCCCGCTTCGAAGGCGAGCCGTCCCGCAAGAACGGCCCGCTTCATCGCATCGGCCATCTTGACTGGGTCCTTCGCTTCGGCGATGGCGGTGTTCATCAGAACACCATCCGCCCCGAGCTCCATCGCGACGGCGGCGTCGGAAGCCGTGCCGACGCCGGCATCAACGATCATCGGGACGGAAATCGCTTCTCGTATCAAGAGCAAGTTGTTCGGGTTCTGGATACCGAGGCCCGAGCCGATGGGCGCTCCAAGCGGCATGACCGCCGCAGCGCCTGCGTCCTCGAGCTTCTTCGCGACGACGACGTCGTCATTGGTATAGGGCAGGACGACGAAGCCTTCCTTCACGAGTGTCTGGGTCGCTTTCACGAGTGCTTCGGTGTCGGGAAACAAAGTCTTTTCGTCGCCAATCACTTCGAGCTTGACCCAGCTCGAAAGCCCCGCCTCGCGGCCGAGACGGGCGGTGCGCACGGCGTCGTCCTCGGTGTAGCAAGCCGCCGTATTCGGGAGCAGCATGAACCGATCGCGGTCGACGTAGTCGAGCAGCGTCTCTTTCGAGCGGTCGGTCAAGTTGATGCGGCGTACCGCGACAGTGACGATTTCCGTACCCGAGATCTCGTGGCAGGAGCGCATGAGATCGAAGCTCTCATACTTGCCCGTCCCGAGAATGAGACGGGAGCCGAGCTCTTTATCCGCGATGCGCATGGAAGCCAAGCTTACTGCGAATCGCGATCAGCCGCCACCGACGAAGGTGACGACTTCTACGTCATCACCATCCGAAACCGTGACGACAGAGAACTCCGAGCGTGTCAAGATGCGCCGATTGACCTCGACGGCGACACGCTCGGCCTCGATCCCGAGCGTGTCCAAAAGGCCGTGGATAGTGAGAGAGCCGGAGAGATCGTGTGGCTCTCCGTTCAGCCGAATCTGCAAGGCGATGTCAGCCTGAGGCGCTATTTCTTGTCGCCCTTCTTGTTGGCGGCCAGATAGTTCAGAATAACTTGGTCGAGGCTCTGGTCACCGACATTCGTGGCGTCGCCCAGCAAGCCTCTATCCTTGTCGAAGCGGCCTCGCTTGACTTCATCGATCACGCGACGATGCTGGTTTTCCATGAACTTGACGACGGTTTTTTCTTCGTACCCATTGGGCAAGAATTTGGAATAGGCGGTCCGCCGCGCACCTAGAATCTCGCCGCCCTTATAAATGAGAGACTCGACCATCGGGTTGTCTTTACCCTTGTCCTCGGTCTGGACATGGTAGGTCTGGCCTTTATAAGGAACGTCGGTGTTGAAACCAGTGATCATCGAAAGAAGCTCTTCTCGTCGGCAAGCCCCCGAGTCAACGGTCCCACGCCAGCCCGCGCGAGAGCGTAGGGGTTGGTAAACATTAGAATTGAACGCCCAGAATCATTGTCTTACTGCGGGTGCTAGGATGTCAAGTCATCCTTGACATGGTTTTGTGCGGCCCCATATAGTAGCCGGTTTTCCGACGTTTAGATGAACCCTCCTACAGCCTTTCCTCTCTTGAGCCTGCTGCTGGCCGTTCCGGCCTTGGGAAGTCTCGTTTGCGGCCTAATGGGCCCAAAGCGCCCGTGGGCAGCGCGCCTGATCACGAGCATCTGTTCGTGGGCCACGCTGCTTCTCACGCTCGTCACGGCTCTACTGTTTCTCGGCTCGGAATCGGCTGCTGGAATCTGGGAATCTCGAAATCTCATCGAGATGATGGGCGTCAACTGGGCGCTCGGTCTCGACGGCTTCAGCTTGGTTTTGGTGTGCTGGGCGGCTCTCGCGAGCACCGTGTTGCTCTTGTTCTGCGCGCCTTTCGATCGGCGCTCGGCGATCTGGATCTTGCTCGCCGAATCCATGGCGCTCGGCCTTTTCCTCGCCCGAGATGCTTATCTTTTATTGGCTTTCTATGGCGGACTCCTCGTAGCGATAGCACCTCTTGCCGGCGCACGCCGCCGTTACTTGATGTTCCAGCTTGCCGGCCTCGCGCTCTTGTTCGGCTTTTTCGTCCGCTGTTATCAGCTCGTGCTCGTGCAGACCGGCATCGCTTCGACGGACTTGTCACGTTTGCAATCGCTCGTGCTGTACCCAGATGAGGAGCGGACGCTTTTTCTCGTCGCATTCGCCGGAGTCGCGTTCGCGCTTCCCGTGCTGCCGGTTTCGTCGTGGCTGTCACCGTTGCTCGAAAGCGCGTCGCGTCAGGGGCGGCTCGCGGTAGTTGCTCTATCGAGCCTAGCGGGAAGCTATCTCCTGTTCCGGCTCGTGCTGCCGATTTGCAAAAGCGGCGCGTTTTTGTCGAGCGAGCTCGTATTGACTCTCGCGATCCTGACGCTCGGCTACGGCGCGCTTGCGCCCGGGCGTCCGTGGGCGCGTCTCGTTGCCTCACACCAAGCGCTCGTTCTGGTCGGGCTCTTTTCGTTTCAGGAGCTAGGTGTTACGGGGGCCGCGCTCCAAATGCTGGTGCTTGCGGCCGGGCTGACCGGCCTCGCGCTTTCGAACGCGCGCGCCCTCCTCCTTTTCTTTACTCTGTTTCTGACGGTGGCGCCGCTTCTGTGGGTGTTGCCGGCGCAGTGGTCGCACTCGCGGGGTTTTGCAGCACTGGCCACGCTCGGCTTCGTGATGCTGTCCCTTCGCCTTTGGCGCGAGACGATCGCCCGGGCGCGCGAGCCCGCGGAGCCCAAGCGCGGGCTCTTGCTAGCCATCCCGGTCGCCTTTTGGTGCCTTTCGATGATCGTGCTTCCCGGAGCGTGGCACGACTTGCTCGCGCCCGCGGCGCGCGAGGTGCTACCGCCGAACGCGGTGGCGGAGGAAGAGCGATGACGCTCGTGGGCGCGACGCCCGCGGTGATACTGCTCTCGGGTGCTATTTGGACCGAGCGCCGGGGCGGAACGCGTGTGGGCCTCGTCGCCATTGGCGCCGCGCTCGCCGCGGTGGCCTGGCTGGCGCGCGCGCCGCGGTGGGGAAGCTCGGGCACGTTCGATGGCGACCCGTTCAGCCTCTTCTTGACCGGCTTGATCCTTGTCGCGCTCGGCATTGCCTGGGTCATCGACGTCCCCTCATCGCGGTCGCGACGACTCGCGACCGCCGCGGCGCTCGTACTGGCCATTTCGAGCCGCAACGTCGTATGGATCTTTCTTGGTTTCGAGGCCGCGTCGCTCGCTTATCTGGGACCGCGAAGGCTGTCCTTCGCGGCCTCGGCCACGTCGATGTCCGGTCTTCTGCTCCTCGCCGTCAAGGGAGGAACCGATCTGGCTTTTCTCGAGCCTTCGCCATGGGCCGTTTTCGGCCTCATGCTTTTCTCGTGCGGGCTCGTTCTCAAATGGCTCACCGCGAGCACGGAGCCTCGTTTCGAATCGCTGGCCATGGGGGTTGCGCTCGTGGCTTATTGGGTGCGCCTCGTATCTTGGTCGCCCGAGTTTCCATCCGTCGGGCTGAGCCTCGGCGCAATCTTGGCATGGGGTGGCATGACGATCGGAGGGCTCGGCGCCGCCTTCGCGGGGCGCACCCGGTCGTGTCTCGCGTGGATCGGCGTTGCGCAGGTAAGCCTCGCCATTTTGGGAACCATGGTGGGAGCACCTTCGCTTCCCCACGTCCTCATGCATCTCGCGGCGTCGACGCTAACCATCCTGCTCTTGGCTTCCTTCGCTTCGGGAGAGAAGAGCCGCTCCCTTGCCGCTATTTGGATCCTCGCCTTGTCGCTCGCATCGTTGCCGCCCTTTGCTGGCTTCGTGACGAAGTTTCCTCTTCTCGCAACGCTGCCGGTCGACGCGTCCGTCGCCGCTCTGCTCGGAACCTTCCTAGTCGGGATCGGCTGCGCGCGTCTCGTCGCACGCGTGACAAAAGAAGAGGGGGAGGAGTGGCCACGAACGGTCGCGGCGCTCGCCGTCGTACTCTTACTTGGCCCTTTCGCGAACTTGCTCTACAGCTTGGCGGCCCGCGCCGCCACGGGTTTGTTCTAGAGCTAACCTGAAAGCGTTTGAACCGCAGAGACGCAGAGGACGCGGATGCGCTACTAGCCTCTAACCCGTCAGAACCGAGGATTTTGTACCACGTTCTGAAGCAAATTCTTTCTTATCCCCACATCCCCTCCTATCCCCACCTCTCCTTGCTTTTAGCGGCGTTTTTAAAGGCAAGGGGATGTGGG
>SMYC01000262.1 GCA_004356105.1 Acidobacteriota bacterium
CCGGGTCGGGCGTCACCTGTTGCAAGCTCGCCATCACCGAGAGCTACGGGGTCGCGCGTTCCTCGCTTGGGACGCCGTCACGTGCGCCGCGTGATTCGAACGGAGACGTCATTCCGGCGGCGCCGGCGTCCTCGCGCAACGTCAACTTGACAGTACCCTCGGGACACACCCCGATGGCGAGGTCCGCCTACTTCTTGGGTCTTGCCGCCGGAGTTCCACGGAGCATTCCATCGACGCTAATATCTTCGTCGACATCCGGCCAATGCACCCCCAGCCCCTGTCCGATGAGCTCATAGTTAGACCGTTGCTCGGGGGTTGCTTCCGAGAGCCGCCAGGACCAGGCCAGAGGAACGCTAATGACACGACCGTCTACTAGCTCGGCCGTGATCTCTTCGTCCGTGACGACTACGCCCTTGACTCGGGGGTCAACCCTCACCACAGTGCTCATACCAAGCCTCGAGTATCTTCTGAACGTTTTCCTTCAGGTTTCGCCGGATCTTGTTCAACTCCCGGCGGGTGAATCCGTGATTGCTGGCCAGAGTGATCGGTTCCAGCCAGAACTTGCAGACCATGTTCTCTCGCCGCACGTGGACGTGCTCTGGTTCATAACAGTCGAAACTATAGAAAAAGAAACGATAGGGACCAGGAATGTCCGGAACTCGCGGCATCAGCCCTTCCTTCCAAGTCTACCTTCTCTGACGGAGGATTCCTAACCAGGGAGCAATACCTCAGGCCGATCGGAAGGATAGTCAATTTCAAGCCGCTCGGTTCGCTCGGCGCGGCAATTTTCGATTCTGATTGGACTGTCCAGATAGGGATGGCGGTGAGAAGGATCGGAGACGTCGAAGAAGAGGCTGGAAGCGAGGTATTGAGCCACAAATTGAGTTAAGTGGTGTAGTGAAGACGAACGAGTAGCGCGGCGTGGCGAGCATCGGCTGAAGGAGGGCGGAATCGTGGGCTAGTGTTTAGGAGGAGCGCGGGAGTTGCCGTTTCGCTTATCGGACTGGGTGAGAATTTTTCGAACGGCATTGGGCTGGGTAATAAAGCCGACCACGCGTAGGGTCCCGCCACAAGGACATTTCAAAGGGTCGACTTGATAGACGCGTTTGATGAGCCGGGCCCAAGATTTTCTGAGAGCGGCGCGCTTTTTCGGCGAGAGCTCGGGTTCGGCTTCGGTTTTTGAGTTGTTGTTGTCCCCGAGGGGGTGAAGGGAAATGTGGCGTTTCTTGCGTAAAACCCGCGACCGGGACGCGTAGGCGCCAAAGTAGTGAACGCCGTGTTTTCGAGGCTGTGGAATCTGTGTGATGACTCGGGCGATGAATTCGAAGATGTCGAGGCTCTCACCTTTGGGATGGGAGAGTAAAGGGTCGTCATGGGAGCCTTTGCTCTCGTAGAAGAGCGTTTTGGAACCGGGCGTCCATTGAATGCGTGAGAGGCTGACGGGGCAGCGAAGCAAATACCGGCAAAGCCTCTCGAGCCCCTGAGTGTCTTGCGGCCAAACAGTGGGCGAGGTGTCGACGGAAAAACCGCTATGTCGAAACGAGAGTAGCAACTCGATGCGTTCGTCGCTCAAGAGGTCATTACTCTCGAGCAAGTGAAATATTTTGTGAGCGAATAACTTCTCCGCGGCGTTGGTATCGATATAGGGGACAGGCAGCCACTGCCCGTTGTCGTCCCAGACGCCGCGAGAAGGCGAGGCAATGAGCATGGGGGTGAACGTTTAAAACACTTCCAAAAGTCTGGGGCACGGCGACGACGCCGGGACGGGCATTGTGGTCACCGGCGGCTTCGCTCAACAACTCGTTGATGGTCTCGTAAGCAAGGCGAACGAGCTCTGCGAGCAGCTCGCGTCGGAACATGAAATAAGGACGTAGCATTTTTGGAATCGTGAAAGTCCACAAGCAATGACCGACGTTTTCCAAAAGCTCATCGGCGAGAAGGACGGCAAAGGCGGCGGCCCGCTTCGCATCACAAGACGGATAGATGCCCCTTTGTTTGCAGGAGAGGGTGAGCAAATGTACTACAGGACATGTATCGCATCTCAGTTTTGCGAAGCCTCCTTCTGCGGTTCCACAATCGAGGTAGCGTGCAACGACGGTGTCGACGAAGCCCCTCCAGAATCCGTACTTTTTCTCGAAGCGCTCCTCCCAGACAGCCTTGACCTGTTCGTAGTAGCTCTCGAATAGCTGATAGAGGGGGCTCGCGCGAGCGTTGCGTGGGCGGTACAGACGAAGCGGTGTAATATAATTTCGCAAAAGCTTGTACTCCGAACAAGCTTTTGTGTCAGAATTGCTGCTGAATGCCGCCGATGATAGACCGACAGTTTAGGGTCACTCCATAACGCGTGAGCGATGCAATCGCTGAAATAATGGCGGTTTACGCTGGCATGCGATGTCAGCAATGCCCGAGTGGTTTGCTTCTGCGAGACCACGTTAGCGGGTAACGCCAACAAGAGTTGGCACACTTTCCCGTGCCGGAGGTGTGCATTTTGGTTGCGGCCAACTCTCTGCGTCTCTGTGCCTCTGTGGCCATCCCTTTGGTTGCGGCCGTAGGCAGCGCTATGCCTATGATGATGTGGTACGAGGTAGCGCTGCCCATAGAGGCCGTTGGTTGGCGAAAGTCATGCCAGCGAGAGCGCGGCTTGGTGAGAAAACGTCAACAGACGTGTTGCGAGGACGTTGCGAGCAAAAAATGGAGGGCAAGAGACGGGAGCGCTCGTGAAGATCGTCAACGGGCGTTGACAGCGGGTCTGGGCTCTTGCGCTCAGGAGCAGCAAAAGTCCTGAGCTTGGTAGCGGTTGGCTTCGGTAGCAGGGGTGTCAACGCTGGTTGACGGTGTGGTGTCCGGGCGGACACTTACATGAGCGAACGAGAGTGCCGACGACGATCGGCGCTTCGTGCGACATTCGGCTGCGAGGCGTTCGGTGGCGCACGCTCTCTCCCCTACCCCTTCTCGCTGATCGAAACTTCGCTCCGTTTGTCGATCTCAACGGCACGCACGCCCTGGCCTGAAATAGACGAAGGCATTTCGGGCCAGTAGTTCGGTCGAATCCCTTTTGAAACCATCGGGAGCACCTCTGCGTCTAATCTAATGCTTGGAGGCAGTAGCTCGGGGCTACGGCTTGGACAGCTTGAAGCAATATGCCGAAGCACGAAAGGCTTTCGCCGACTGCATGGACGTGGACGGAGGCCTCTCCCTTCAGAAAGGCAGCGCACGCTTTCACATCGGACTCGGCTTCTACGAAGAGGAAGATTACGCCGAGGGCCAGCAGCACTTCGACGCGTTCTTGGCGATGGAGGGAGTTTTCCCCGACGAGAGAAAACGCGCGACGTCGTATCTGAGCGATTTGAAGAAAAACCTCAGTTGACCTAGGGCGTGGTTGTAACTTCTCGGTCGTGCCGATAGAGTCTCCTCATGTCTCTCGCCGCCGGCACACGCCTAGGCCCCCACGAAATCCTTTCGCTGATCGGCGAAGGCGGCATGGGCGAGGTCTACAAAGCGAAGGACACTCGGCTCGACCGGACGGTTGCCATCAAAGTCCTACCCGAGCACCTCGCTGACAACCCCGAGCGTAAAGCACGATTCGAGCGTGAGGCGAAGGCAATTTCGCAGCTCAACCACCCACACATCTGCACGCTTTATGACGTCGGGGAGCAAGACGGCATCGACTACATCATTATGGAGTACATCGATGGGGAGACACTTGCGGAGCGGATCGCGAGAGGTCCCATCCCCATCGACGAGACGGTAGCGATTGCCAGGCAGATCGCGGAGGCGCTCGAAGCGGGCCACGAGGCAGGCGTGATCCACAGAGACCTGAAGCCTCCGAACGTGAAGCTCAAAGAAGACGGCACGATCAAGGTGCTGGACTACGGTTTGGCGAAAGCGCTCGAAGGCGAAGTGTCTGGTGGGGCCGACTCGGAGCTATCGCAATCACCAACTCTCGCGCGCGAAGGGACTCAGCTGGGCGTGATCCTCGGTACCGCGGCGTATATGAGCCCGGAGCAGGCGAAAGGCAAGAAGGTCGATCGGCGCACCGACCTGTGGGCGTTCGGTGCGGTCGTCTACGAGATGCTGACCGGAAAGCGCGCCTTCGCGGGCGAGGACGTCTCGGACACGCTCGCAGCAGTGCTCCGCGCCGAGCCCGACTGGGACGCGCTCCCCTCGGAGACGCCCTGGCGCATCCGGGATCTGCTGCGACGGTGTCTGCGCAAGAACCCTGCCGAGCGGCTTCGGGACGCGAGCGCTGCCCGCCTCGACATCGAAGATGCACTCGACGAGACACGACAACCGGATGCCGAAAGCATCACGCATGCGCGAACGCACTTTTTCTCGATCGTTGCAGCATTGGTCGCCGCGTTGGTGGCTGGCGTGGGTGTCGCGATTTGGATGAAGCCGGAGCCTCGTGACGTGACCCGCCTGGACCTCTACATCCCTCCCGACCTCGAGCTGCTCTCCAACCGGTCGGCGCCCATCATCTCGCCGGATGGAAGGAACGTCGTCGTCAGGGGCGTGCGGCAGGATGGGTCCCAACTCTATCTGCGGCGGATCGATCAAGCCGATTTCGTTCCGATATCCGGCACCGCGGGAGGGTTCGGCGCGTTTTTTTCTCCAGACAGTCAGTGGTTAGCTTTCAACCTCGGCGGAACCCGGGGAACGCTCAAGAAAGTGCCACTCAGCGGCGGGGCGCCCGTCGATATCAGCGACGGTATCGATGGCGACCGCTCGAGTTGGGGAGAAGACGACACGATCGTTTTTACGTCGCGGAATGGAGGCCTGATGCAGGTGCCGTCGTCCGGCGGCACTCCGTCGGTGGTCACCACGCTCATCGGAAACGAGTTTCGTCATTTACATCCGCACATCCTCCCCGGCGGAGCGTCGGTCCTGTTCACAGCGGTTTCAGGCACGGCGGGGACGGAGACATCTCGTACGATAGTCGTCTCGCTCGATAGCGGCGAGCGGACCGACTTGAATCTGTCGGGGACGAATCCCGTCTACGTCTCCTCGGGGCATCTACTATTCGCCCGAACGGGAACGCTTCTCGCCGTGCCTTTCGATCCCGCGAGCTTCGAGGTTCAGGGCGATGTACGGTCGGTTCAAGACGGGGTCTCCGCCCAAGTAGCTGATCGAGAGACATTTTTCAGCGTTTCCCGCGACGGAACGCTTCTCTTCGTCACCGGATTGGGGGACGCATTCCGGAAAGCGCGTTTGGTGTGGGTCGATAGAGCGGGAAAGCAAACGCTCGCATCCGAGCACGTCAGAAACTACGCGCCAGCTCCCAGACTGTCTCCGGATGGCCGCCGAGTGGTCGTGCCGATCACTCGTGAGATGGGGGCTGACAATTGGATTCTAGATATCGGTCGTGACGTCTTCACGCGCCTCACTTTCGACGGCTTCCTCAACGGCAAGCCCCTATGGTCTCCGGACGGGACGCGGATATTCTTCGTCTCGAACGGCGCCTCCGGACGACACTTCGACATTTTCTCAACGCTGTCCGACGGCAGCGCAGATGCCGAACAGCTTACGGAAAACCTCTATCGGATCGTCACGTCGGTCTCTTCCACCAGCGATATCCTGATCTTTCGCCAGCAAAGTGACGTCGGAAGCATCGATCGGGATATCGGGATGCTGCGCTTGGACGACGGCTCCGAGCCCGTGTTGATCCTCGACTCGGATTTCGCGGAGCACGGCGGAGACCTATCACCGGACGACCGCTGGCTCGCCTACGTCTCGGATGAGTCCGGCGAAGAGGAAGTCTATGTGCGACGCTTCCCCGATCTGAACAGTCGACTCCAAGTGTCCGTCGCCGGTGGAAACGAGCCGAAGTGGTCGACCGATGGGCGGGAGCTCTTTTACCGCAACGGCAGCAGTATGATGTCGGTCGCCATATCCGCACGGGGCGAAGAGCTCGAGGCGGGACGGCCCGAGTTCTTGTTCGAGGGGCCCTATGCCACCGGCCACTACGGCGGCAACCCCGGCACGAACTACGACGTCGCAGGCGACGGCCGTTTCCTGATGATACTCCCCGATTCGGCGAAAAACCCCGCCAGGCTTCACGTCGTGCTCAATTGGGCCGAGGAGCTGAAGCGGCTGGTCCCCACCGGCAAGTAGATTCGAGCCTCATCGGTCGTCAGTGGAGGGCGGATCAGCGGAGGCGGTCCAGGTAGATCTTTCGGGCCTCACGATAGAGCAGAAGCGTCTCCTCCCTTTGTCTCTCCTCGGCGAATCCGTCCACCTTTTCGGTGTACTCGATAAGCTGGTCTCCTTTTTCCAGAAGGTAACGTATGTCTTCCGGTACGCGAGTCGGAAGTCCGTCGACGCTCACGTAGACGGGACTCGTATGTCCGAAGAGCTCGGCCTCTCCCTCGCTTTATTCGAAGGCACGCAGCGCGATCCACGATCCCTCATCGAGACTCAAGTCGGTGATGAGCCGAACCTCCGAGCCGCCTTGCGTTACCTTCTTTACGATTTTGCCGTTGACGATGAGCTCGACCGTCTCGATGTTTCCTTTGCTCTTTACGGTCGCCTCGACGTGTAGCGCCTCACCCCTCGCCTGTGAGAGCCTCGCGCCGGGGCCGTGTTTTTCGTCAATGACCAGCTCCAGGATGGGGCCGCTCGACGTGAAGCTCCGCCCCGCCTTCATCGCAGCGAGAAAGTTCTCGTAAGAGAAGCTCTCGAGCTGAACGTACACGCGGTTGAGCCCGACAGGCGCGGGCATGACTCCGTTGGCGGAGCCGGCGGAGAGAGGCAGCTGAAAACCAGCGTTGAGCATGCGGTAGTAGAGGTTCATCAACCAAAGTGCCAGGCCGCGGCCTCCGATATAGCCCATCTCCTGAGGCCATACCGACCACTTCGCTAGGTCGGTGTCCACACTCTTCGGATAGAAGTGGTTGCAGTTCAGCTTGATGAAATCGATCTCGCCTAGCGCCACGTTGACGAACGTGTCGAGCCAAAACGGTTTGTCGGCCTCGACATACCCACCTTGCTCGTGGACCAGCCGAGTAACGCTCGAAGACGGCGGATAGTGCTCATCGCCGTCGAAAAGAAGAGGCAGTTCCGGTGCCAGCAGGATGATAGCGCCGGGGCCGCCTTGGATGCGCTCGATCTCCTGAGAGTTTGCTGTGTAGAGCTTCGTCGGCGCGACTTGCACGACGAACGTGTCGGGCGTTTTCCAGGGACGACGGACGTCGTCGCCCCATACGTGAGTCGTTATGGTGGAGGCAAAGTTCAAGTCTTCGGCTCTTAGGATCGCCTCCATGTCGTCGGGGCATCGATGAACGTGGAGGTCCCCCGAATACGAGCCCGCCTGGTTCATGTCGACCCCGTAGTGTGCCAAAACTCGATCAACGCCGGATGCTGAGTGTTGGCAGGTTGTTAAAGCGTCCAGGAGCAATCCCGCCGGACTCGACGGGCGGCTAGAATCCGAACCCATGCAACCGTACCTGTGGCAGTTCTTCGTTATGGCCTTCGCCGGATGGGTCAACCGGTTCCAACAGGACGCGATCGAATACCTGAAAGAAGAGAATCGCGTTCTTCGGGAACAACTGGGTGGACGCCGACTACGTTTTACCGATGCGCAGCGGCGGCGGCTCGCGGCGAAGGCGAGGACGTTGGGTAGGGATGGCCTGAAGGAAATCGCGGATCTCGTGACGCCCGATACCTTGTTGCGCTGTACAAAGAGCTGATCGCAAAAAAGTACGACGGGAGCCAGCGCCGCGGGCCAGGACGGCCTCGTGTGCTGGAAACGATACGCGAGCTCGTGATCAGGATGGCGACGGAGAACTCGACCTGGGGCTATACGAGAATTTGCGGCGCTCTTCGAAACCTCGGTCATGACGTCGGCCGCAGCACCGTAAAGCGCATTCTCGCGGAGCATGGGCTCGAGCCCACGAATGAACGAAGTAAACGAATGCTCTGGAGTACGTTCCTGAAGGCTCACTGGGGAGCCATAGCTGCGACGGACTTCTTCACCGTCGAAGTGTTGACAAGGCATGGCTTGGTTCGATACTTCGTGCTATTCGTTATCGACCTGAAGACGCGCCGCGTGGAGATCGCAGGCATCAGCCATCAACCGCACGATGAATGGATGAAGCAGATGGCGCGCAACCTGACGGACGCGATTGATGGGTTTCTGCGGGACACACGGTTTCTAATTCACGACCGCGACCCGCTCTTTTCAGCATCGTTGCGCGCCACACTCGGTGCTGTCGGCGTGGAGACGGTGAAGCTGCCGGCGAGGAGTCCGAATTTGAACGCCTACGCCGAACGCTTTGTTCGGTCCATCAAAAGCAAGTGCCTCAGTCCTCAGTCGGATGATTCCGTTGGGAGAAAATCATCTCCGCGCAAGTATCCGCGCTTTCGTCGCTCATTACCATCTGGAGAGGAATCATCAAGGCCTCGACAACGAGCTCATCTGCCCGCTCCGGGAATCGAAGCGGACCGACGGTGGCATCCGATGTCGAGAGCGTCTCGGCGGAACGCTCCGATATTCATCGAGACGCGGCGTGAGCGGACTGGCAACGCCAATATAGTTTCCCAGCCAGTTTGCCAACGGCTGGCACCCTATCAGAGCTCGCCTCGTTTCCCGACAGCCGTCTCCGCATTCTCAACGCCGAGAATAGCCTTCTAGTAATGATGGAGTCGCTCGATCGAGTTTTGGCACACTACGCCATGCGCAACGTCAACGCCATCACGATTGCCAGATTCGAGTAGCGCGGCTGGTGTACTTGAGGCAACTCAACAGCGACCGGGGCAAGCACCGCACTATGAATTACACCGAGCTTGACAGTACGTTTTAGAGAGGACGCGATCGGCTGGACTCACCCCCAGAACGTCTTGACCGGGTATTCGAGAATTCTGACGTCCGACGTCGTAAGAAGCATCTCGTGCTCGATGGCCTGGCAGATTAGCATTCGATCGAAAGGGTCGCGGTGATGCTCCGGCAGTTTTGCCAGATGAACGATGGCTGGCTCTTCGAGAGGCAGTGTATCGATCGCGTGGAGCTTTCGCTGCGTGGGAATGTAGCTCGACGGCGACTCAGGCAGAGGGAGTTTTCCTAGCGCATGTTTCACTACGATCTCCCAAAGCGAGACAGCGCTGAGCCAGACATCATTATCCGGCGATCGCACGGCCGACACGACGCTCTTCGGAAGCTTTGAGTCGCCGTTTAGGTACCAGAGAAATGCCGACGTATCTAATAGCAGCTTCACTTTCCCTCGAACTCAATCAAGACAGACTCCGGAAGAGACTCGTCGAAGCTCTCTGGGACATCGAAATCGCCCGCACATAAGGCTGCAGGACGAGGACGCCGGCTCCGTCGCCGTAGCGGTTTGATCTCCGCGATCGGTTCGTTCCGCTTAGAGAGCACGATCGTCTCGCCACGTTGGACCAGCTCGAGATACTGCGAAAGGTGCGCTTTGGCGTCGGCAATGTTAACCACTTTCATAGTCATATTGTAGATCATTTAGTTGGTCCAGTCAATTGCAGAGTGCTTCTACAATCAAGTGTTGGTGGGCAGGCAATAACCCATTTGCGGGTACTGTCAAATTGAGGCGCTACCTGGCAGACTTGGCTCATGAACAGCAAGTCGCCGAGCTACCACAGATATCGATTTCCGCCCGAAATCAATCAGCCACGCGGTCTGGCTCTACCCGATTCTGTATGAGCTTTCGAGACGTGGAAGACCTGCTCGCGCAGCGCGGCATCACGGTTTCATATGAAGCCATCCGGACTTTGGTGCAACAAGTTCGGTCCGGAATACGCTCGTGGACTGAAGCGCCGCCAGGGGTCGCCTGGGAGACACATGGCACCTGGACGAGGTCTTCGTCACCATCCAAGGACAGCGGCAATATCTCTGGCGTGGCGTCGATCAAGATGGCGACGTCACTGATCACTACCATCCTCGTGCAGCCGCGTCGCGACCGCCGGGCCGCCAAACGCTTTTTTCGCAAGCTGTTGAAGGGGCAAGGTCGCGTGCCCGGCCGGCTGGTGACGGACA
>SMYC01000263.1 GCA_004356105.1 Acidobacteriota bacterium
CCTGTATCTCACGAAGTTTCGCTGCGCTCGCTTGTACGAAACCTCGGGACACCGTCGAGCTCGACAGCCCGATAGCGCCCGGTATCGCTTCCGCTGCCGCCTCGTAGTTGCGACACGAGATTCCGTACAGCACTCGTTTCAGCAGCAGATCATTCACCTCTCCGCCGTCGTTCAGTGCTTCGTAGGAGCGAAGCGGTATCTCTACTCCCTCTTGGCTCCGAACCCGTGGCACACGGATCGGGTACCCGCTGGCCGGCTAGCCCTACCGTGCCAGGGTTGGTTCCGTGGCGGCGGCCACGCTCCAGCTCGTCCTTGCGAGCGTATCGCTCTCCTGCCAACTCCTTCACCTCGTCGTCGAGCAACTCGTGAACGTGCATCAACCCAAGCGGGATTAGCGAACGGATCATCTCTACCTTGACGTCCACCTCGAGCTCCCCGTACTCCTCGCGTGCCATTACCTCGGGCTTACCCAAACGACGTGACTTCTTGTGTTTCTTCGCTGTACGTAGCAGACTTCCCATCTCGGCTCCTTTCTCTTGTGGCTTGATCCTGTTTTGCCAACGTCATCAAACCACGGGGTTGGGAGCCGTTTCAATTTCCAACTAAGAATGGCACACTCTCCCGAAAGACGTCCCCCATACACCCGCTCCCGATCTTCTCGAGAACTTCGTAGTGAGAGAGCGTGCGACCGATCATGAGAAAAAGCCGATACCTGAATGCCCACTAGAAACGGTGAGTATAATTTATCTTCGTCGTCGCCGCGCGGTCGAGCGTGAGCCACCGGTTGTCGAAGCTCTGCCAATTCTGTGAGTACACGATGTAGAGATCGTTGCCGGGCTGCAGGATCCAGCGGAAACGAGTGAACAAACCCAGCTCGCTCGAAATGTTGTCGTACTGAACGATCGAGGTCAGCGAGATCCAGGGGCTCACTTGCCACTCGGCTCTTTGCTGGACCAGGTTAGTGACGAAGGCTCCCTCGGGCAGCGTCACGTTGTTGCGCTCCCACTCCGTCGAGAAGAGCAAGCCAGATATGGGTCTCAACGTGACCTCGGCTTCGATGCCCGTTCGGTCGCCCGACCAAAACTGACCTAGCGTTAACGCGAGCTCTCCTGACAACTTGCGCTGCGACGCTGTTTCTACCTGGAAGCGAACATCGTTGAACCTATGTTCGCCGACCGGCAGCTCGACACCTGGGTGGATCTCGAACGGCTCTTCGAGAACTTCGAAGCGGTTGTTGACTTCGACGCTGAGCTCGTCGCCGCTCTCGAAGCGGATATCGAACAAGCTCACGCGCGTGTTGCGAGTTAGGAGCACGTTGTCGAGATCGGTCAGATATTCGAAGAAGATCTGCCATTCGAACTGCCGGGCCCACGAGATGTTCTCGGGGCGTGGCGCGAAAGTGAAAGAAGGATTGAGCCTGCGAAAACCGTTCCGCCGGTTGAAACCGACCGCCGGGTCATAGGATTTACCGAACTCACGGTAGGACGTATGGAAGCGCCACCGATCGTTCGGGTAGTTCACCCGCAGTCCCCAGGAGGAGCGATCACGAAGCTCGGTCGTCGCCTCGGTGAGGGGATCGGTGTGGATAACGGCGAAGGCTTCGAACTGGAGATTCTTGTCACCCTTGAAGGTCGCCGTGGCGAGGTCGATGTCGACGCCGACGGTGTGGCGGTCTTCGAGCTCTGGCGCCGCTTCTCTCGCTTGGGTCGCCCGGCGCGTATAGATCATGCCGAGGCTCGACTGCGCGAAGAAGTTTCGCTTCAGGCGGGCGACGGTGAAGTCTTCGGGCGCGGTCTCGTCCGTCTCGCCCGTGCGCACTTGGAGAAACGCTACGTCGAAACGTCCGGACTGTCCGCTCAAACGCGCACCGTAGACGATGGGGATCGGATTGCCGCCGGACAGGCCGATCCGGCGGCTGAAGTAAGGCTCCGGACGGCTCGAGCGGGCAAAGGTGAAGATGCTCGATCCCTCGAGAAAAAAGTCGCGTTTCTCCGGGAAGACGAGAGGGAAGCGCGTGAGGTTGACTTGCCGGTCGTCCACGTCGACTTCGGCAAAATCGGTGTTGAAGGTGACGGCCACGCGCAAGCCGGGTGTAACGCTGTAGTTTACGTCGAAGCCCACATCGGTGGGGGTGTTGGAGCCTGTCTCGATATCCTCTTTGTACGACGCGGCCACGTAGGGTTTCACTTCGAGGCCGAGACCTTGAGAAATATCCTGAAGACCCGTGAGCCGCCCAGCGTTCACTGGGCGAAACAAGCCTTCATTGAGGCGGTAGCCGCTCCACAGACTCTCTTCTTGATGGCGCCGTACCGTGCGCTGGAAATCGATCCCCCAAGTATCGCTGCTCGGATCGAAGTTGAGCGTGCGGAATGGGATCTCGATCTCGGCGGACCAGCCGCGATCGTCGCGCGAGACGCGGACGTCCCAAATGCCGTCCCAGGATTTGTTCAGCCCGCGTCGGCTCCCGGCGCGCAGAAGGCCGTCGCCCAGGAGGCCGGCCGGGTTCGTCTCGAAGAGATAGGCGGAGCGGCCGTCGAGAAAGGTGTCGAGGATAAACATGAAGCGGTCGTCGCTTCTTAGCGAGCCGTCGCGTTGTTTCTGATAGCCGATGATTTTGTCCGGCTCGGTGTCGTACAGCATCACGCCGAGATAGAGATGGTCACGATCGAACGCGATGCGGACTTCGGTAGCCTGGCGTGCGGGCGCGCCTTCGTCGGGCTCTTGCTGTCGGAAGCCGTCCGCGGGCGTGATGTTTTTCCAGAAAGACTCGTTGAGCTGCCCGTCGAGTTCGACTTTCTCGTCCTCCGCGAGTCGCACCGCGCGCACCGAGGGGCGCACGCGTTCTTCCTGGGCTTCGGCGATCCCGAGGCTGGTTGACACGGCAAGGAGAAAGGTGGCGGTGCGCGGCATGAAATCGAGTCGTTTTATCCTAGCACGCCGGTGGATCTTCGCAGACTGTGTTATGAGGCTTGTGTCACGAGCGCGACAGACATATCTGGGGGCCGCGCTTACACTCGTAACCTTTCAGCCGGAAGGAGGATTGTCGTGATACCTGCCAGTTTCGACTACACCTGTCCCAAAACGGTCGCGGAGGCCGTTTCGCTTCTGGGGCAAAACCCGGAGGCGAAGATTCTCGCCGGCGGGCACAGCTTGATCCCAATGATGCGCTTCCGCATGGCGACGCCCGCTATGCTGGTCGACATTAATCAGCTCGAAGGCCTGTCCTACATCAAGGAAGAGGGTGATTGGCTCGAGATTGGCGCCATGACGCGCGAATCGGAGCTGGACCGCTCGGAGCTCGTGCGGAAGAGCTATTCCTTGCTCGCCGATACCACGCGCGTGATTGCAGACCCGCTCGTTCGGAACCTCGCGACGGTGGGCGGGAACATCGCTCACGCGGACCCGGCCAACGACCACCCAGCCACCATGTTGGCTTATGGGGCCGAAGTCACCGCGACGGGTCCCGACGGAGAGCGCTCCATTCCCATTGGAGATTTCTTTTTGGATGCGTTCACGACGTCTTTGAGCCATGACGAGATCTTGACCGCCATCCGCATCCCGCGCGCGGTAGAAAAGAGCGGGGGAGCCTATTTCAAGCTCGAGCGCAAAGTCGGAGATTACGCGACCGTGGCGGTCGCGGCGCAGCTCGTGCTCAACGGTGACGGCAAGATCGCGAGCGCCGGTATTGGGCTCACGAATGTGGGGCTCACCCCGATCAAAGCGACGGCGGCCGAAGAGGCGCTTACCGGTAAAGTCTTGGATGATGCTTCGATCAAAGAAGCGGCTCGATTGGCTTCGGAAGTCGCGGAGCCCATCGAGGATCAGCGCGGCTCGGAGGAGTATAAGCGTCACCTCGTACGAACTTTTACGTCGCGGGCGCTCCGAAAGGCCCAAGAGCGTGCGGAAGGAGGTGGTGTGTGAGTACCCACTCGATCACTTTGAAGGTCAATGGCGAGGAACATACGCGCGAAGTCGAAGCCCGCTTGCTGCTTGTCCATCTCATCCGGGAAGAGCTCGAGCTCACCGGAACCCATATCGGCTGCGACACGACGTCCTGCGGCGCTTGCACCATCTTGCTGAACGGGCGTCCGGTGAAGAGCTGCACGATGTTCGCGGTCCAAGCCAGCGGCGCCGAAATCGCGAGCGTCGAAGGGCTCGCGACGAATGGCAACCTGCATCCGATCCAGGAAGGTTTCACAGAAAAGCACGGTCTCCAATGCGGTTATTGCACGCCGGGCATGATGATGACGACGGTAGCACTTCTGAAAGACAACCCCAACCCGAACGAGGAAGATATTCGCTGGGGTGTCGCGGACTAGGACACTCCGTTCGCCGGAAAGAAGATCCTCGGTTCATCCAGGGGCGTGGGCGTTTCATCGACGACATCAAGCTTCCGGGGATGCTCTATCTCGACATCGTGCGAAGCCCATACGCGCACGCGAAGATCAAGAACATCAATATCGAAGAAGCGCTCGCGACGCCCGGTGTCGTGAGCGTGGTGACGGGAAAGGACCTCGACGCCCACGGGCTTGCCTCGATGCCAACGCTCATGAGCGACAAGCAAATGGTGCTCCCCATCGACAAGGTGAAGTACCAGGCGCAGGAAGTTGCGGCAGTGGTGGCCACGAGCCGCTACGCGGCGGCTGACGGCGTGGAAGCCGTTGAAGTCGATTACGAGCCGCTTCCGGTCGTCGTCGATCCCTTCAAAGCGCTCGAGGACGGCGCCACCAAGGTGCGTGACGACAAGGACAGCAACCTTATTTGGCACTGGGAGACCGGGGACAAGGACGCCACCGACAAGGTCTTCGACGAGGCCGATATCGTCGTCGAACAGAGCATGTACATCCCGCGCATCCACGTCGTCTCGATCGAGACGTGCGGCTGCGTCGCCAGCTTCGAGCCCATCGAAGGCAAGCTCACGCTCTACATGACGACCCAGGCTCCGCACGCCATCCGTACGGTGTTGGCGCTTGTGGCCGGACATGTCGGGCTCTCGGAGGAAAAGATTCGCGTGATCGCGCCGGATATCGGCGGCGGATTCGGCGGCAAAGTGCCGATCTATCCCGGTTACATCATCGCGGTGGCGGTGTCGTTTCTGACCGGAAAGCCCGTGAAGTGGATCGAGGACCGCTCCGAGAACCTGCAGGCCGATTCTTTCGCCCGCGACTATCACATCAAAGCGGCGCTCTCGGCCAAGAAAGATGGGACGCTCACGGCAATCAAGATCAAAACGGTCGCGGATCACGGCTACACCGACGCCGCGGCAAACCCCTCCAAGTTTCCCGCGGGTCTTTTCCACATCTGTACGGGCTCCTACGACTTCAAGCAAGCTCATGTCGAGGTCGACGGCGTCTACACTAACAAGCCGCCAGGCGGCATCGCCTATCGGTGCTCGTTCCGCGTCACCGAAGCCGTGCACTGCCTCGAGCGCATGACAGACATCATGGCGCACGAGCTCGACATCGATCCCGCCGAGCTCCGGATGAAGAACTTCATCCGGCCGGAGCAGTTTCCCTATAGCTCGGTCCTCGGCTGGGAGTATGACAGCGGGGATTACGAGAAGGCTCTCCGTAAAGCCATGGAGATGATCGAGTACGACAAGCTGCGCGAAGAGCAGAAGGAAAAACGCGCACGCGGCGAGCTCATGGGTATCGGCATCTCCTCTTTTACGGAAGTGGTCGGTGCGGGCCCGTCGAAGGACTACGACATCCTGGGGCTCAAGATGTTCGATTCGGCCGAGATCCGCGTCCACCCGACGGGAAAGGTCATGGCGCGCTTCGGCACCAAGTCGCAAGGGCAGGGCCACGAGACGACTTACGCGCAGATCATCGCCGAAGAGCTCGGTATCCCTCCGGAGCACATCCAGATCGAAGAAGGCGACACCGATACCGCGCCCTATGGGCTCGGCACATACGCGAGCCGCAGCACCCCGGTGGCGGGCGCGGCCGGCGCCCTCGCGGCGCGCAAGATTCACGACAAAGCGAAGAAGATCGCCGCGCACCTGCTCGAGGCGTCCGAGGAAGACCTCGAGTGGGAGCAAGGCAAGTTCTTCGTCAAGGGCTCGCCCGACCGTTCAAAGACGATCCAAGAAATCGCCTTCGCGGCCTATACGAACCATCCGCAGGGGCGAAGCGGTCACCTACTACGACCCACCCAACTTGACCTTTCCTTTCGGCTCTTACATCTGTGTCGTCGACATCGACCGGGGCACGGGCGAAGTCAAGATCCGCCGTTTCGTCGCCGTGGACGATTGCGGTGTTCGCATCAACCCGATGATCGTCGAGGGGCAGATCCATGGCGGTCTCACGATGGGGATGGCGCCCGCGCTTCTCGAAGAGATCTCCTATGACGAGAATGGGAACATGCATGGCGGCACGCTCATGGACTACTTGGTCCCGACCGCCATGGAGACTCCTGCGTGGGAGACGGGCGAGACGGTGACGCCGTCGCCGCATCACCCGATCGGCGCCAAGGGTGTCGGCGAGTCGGCCACCGTGGGCGCACCGCCGGCGATCGTGAACGCCGTCGTCGACGCGATGTGGCACCTCGGCGTACGGCACATGGAGATCCCCATGACGCCGAGCCGGGTGTGGCAAGTGCTCAAAGAGAAAGGGGCGGCGCTCGAAGAGTGACCACACCGGACATCCCAGACATCTTGGAGACGGTTCTCCGGCTCCGGAAAGCGGGGGAGCCGTTCGTCCTGGCGACGGTCGTTGGGGCCGAGAAGCCGACTTCGGCGAAGCCCGGCGCGAAAGCCATCATTACCGCCGAGGGAAACTGGATTGGCTGGATTGGCGGGAGCTGCTCGCGTCCCGCGGTAGAGTATGAGGCGCGGCGCGTGCTGCGATCGGGCGAGCCCTATGTCGTCCATCTCGCGTCGACGGAAACCTGTGCCAGCGGAGGAACGCTAGATATTTACTTGGAGCCTTACTTGCCCAAACCCCATCTCGTCATCATCGGCCATCTGCCCGTCGCCGAAGCGATGGTGCGTCTCGCGAAGCCGCTCGGGTTTCGCGTCTCGGTCATGACGCCGGAGGGCCATCCCGACCAGTTTCCTGACGCGGATAGTGTTTCCGAGAGCATCGACTTGAGCGAAGCTAGCGCGGGCGAGACTTTTGTCGTGATTGCGAGCCACGGAAACTATGACGCCGAGGCGCTCGAAGCGGTTGCTAAAGCCGAAAGCACCTATGTAGCGCTTGTCTCGAGCAAGAAGCGGGCGCGAGTCTCGGCGTCCCAGAGCATGTGAAGTTTCCCGCGGGGCTCGACATCGGCGCCGTTACCCCCGAGGAGATAGCACTCAGCATTCTCGCGGAGATTATTTCGGTGCGTCGTGCTCGCCCGAAAGAGGTGGCGCCCGCCCCAGAGGCTTTCAAGGATCCGATTTGTGGGATGATGGTTGGCGTCGATGGGGTGCGCTACACTGTTGCCCAAGGCGACGACACCGTATATTTCTGCGGCCCCGGCTGCAAAGAGGCGTACGAGCTCAAACATGCTGATTGAAGGTAAGGACAACATCAAAGCAACGCGCAAGGAAGTCTGGGCTTTTTTGACGGACGCGGAGTCCGTTTCGAACTGTACCCCGGGGATCGAGTCGATGGAGATCCTGGAGCCCGGCAAGAAGTTTCAAGCGGTGGGGGCCCTTCGTCTCGGGACCATCAAAGTGAAGTTCAAGAGCACCATCGAATGGACCGAGCTGAAAGAGCCGGACCACGCCAAGATGAAGATGCAGGGCACCGCGCCGGGAAGCTCGATCGATGTCGGGAGCGAGATCTCTCTATCGGATGGTCCCGATGGCACGACGGATTTAGCGTGGACGGCCGACGTCAGGGTCGTGGGCACCATTGCGAGCCTCGCGGCACGTCTCATGAAGCCGGTCTCGGCGAAGATGGCCGGGCAGTTCTTTTCCTGTTTGAAGAAGAAAATCGAAGCATGAAGTTTGGGCCCGTTCCACTCGAACAGGCCGAAGGCAAAATTCTCGGGCACAATGTCGCGGGCGACAACGGCAAGCGACTTCTTCGCAAAGGAAAACCTCTCACCCTTGACGATCTCGAAGCGCTGCGCACGATTGGGCGAAGCGTCGTTTACGTGGCGGAGCTCGAAGCGGGTGACGTCCCCGAGAACGAAGCCGCCGAGCGTGTCGCGCGAGCGGCGCTTGGAGCAGGGCTCCGGCTGTCGGGAGCGGCTACGGGTCGCGTCAATCTGAGCGCGAGCGTTCTCGGGTTGTTTCGGGTCGACAGCGAGCGCTTGAAACGGCTGAACGAGAGCGACGGCATCACGCTTGCGTCGGTCGCGGTCCATGCGGTCGTGCGGCCGGGACAAACGGTTGCGACCGTCAAAGTCATCCCTTACGCGGTCTCCGCCGGCGTCGTGGAATCGGCGGTAGCCGAGGCACGTGGCGGTGTTCCGCTGCTTCGTGTGGATGAGCTGCCCCGTCGCCGGGTCGGGTTGATCCTCTCGGGCTCGCCGTCCGCCAAGGCCGCCTTGACCGAAAGCTTCTCGCCGCTGGTCGAAAGGATCGAGTCGCTCGGCGCCGAGGTTTCCGATCGGGATTATGTAACGCTCGAAGACGCTAGCGGCGAAGAAGCGCTCGCGCGGGCGATCGAACAACAATGTGACGAGGGCGTGGAGCTCATCGTGCTCGCGGGGGAGACGGCGATCATGGACCGCCATGACATCACACCTCGGGCGGTCGAGAGGGCCGGTGGCGATGTCGAGACGGTGGGCGCTCCCGTGGATCCCGGAAATCTGCTGATGCTTGCCTATATCGGTGACATCCCGGTGCTCGGCGCGCCCGGCTGTGCGAGGAGCCGCAAAACGAACGTGGTGGACTGGGTTCTCCCGCGCCTGCTCGCTGCTGACCGGCTGACGCGCGAGGATATTGTCGCGCTCGGCGCAGGCGGTCTTCTCGAGGATGTCCCCGAGCGGCCCCTGCCCAGAAGCCGCATTCGAAACTAGGCTGTTAGCCGTCAGAACCGAGGATTCTGTTCCATGTTTTGGAACAAGTTCTTTCTTATCCCCACATCCCCTCCCATCCCCCACCTCTCCTTACTTTTAGCGGCGTTTTTAAAGGCAAGGGGATGTGGGGATAGGAGGGGATGTGGGGATGAGAGACGGCTCTGTGGTTTGGCTTTCAGGTTTCCCTGGTTAGATGTAGCTGAGCCTAAGTCTTATTACTCCTGCGAGAGGATTGTTTGGCTTAGAGACAGATCTTACGCTCCTTCGCAAGCTATCCCTTCATGAGAAACGTCTTGGGATACTTCCCTTAACCGCAAACCTTGAAAAATCCGAAGCGCGGGAGGCAGGTCGGTCCTGTATCTTCGGCATCAGCTGCCGAAAACGAGCCGGGCAAGCTCATCTTTGAGCCGCTGCTGCTCGCTCGGACTCTTCGAACGCGTCAGTTGGTCAGCGAGCTCGAAGAGCCGTTTTCTTTCCTGTTCCTGAGCCTCCAAACCCGATTCGATCAGGTCGACGATGACCCTGTTTGCGCTTGTCTTTTGCGTGCGGGCTATCGCCTTGACACGCTTGGCGATCGGCGCAGGAAGGCTTACGCTTCGGCGGACGCTCGATTCCCCGGTAGCCATCGGTCTATTTTGCACCAATATACACCGGGTGGTCCCGCCAATCTGGGTACTGAAATATTTGTCCCGGGTCTTTTCACATTTTGGGTTCTCGGGTGTTATACAGACTAGATGCCCGGAAAAGCGCGGTTCGCAGAGATTCTCGAGAGCTATCAGAAGGAAATCTATCGCTACGCCTTCCGGATGACGGGGAACCCCGAGGATGCGGCGGACCTGCTGCAAGATACATTTCTACGGGCGTTTAGAGCGTTTCCGCGACTGCCGAAGGACGCCAATCACCGCGCCTGGCTCTACCGCATCGCGCATCGCCAGATCTTGAACCATTTTCGATCCGAACGATTGCGAGGTACCTCTCCCATCGACGTTGCGGCCGACGTTCACGATGCCAACGGCCACCCTGACGATTTGTCGGAGACACGGCGGCTCGCGCGAGCGCTGGGCCGCGTGGTTCGTGACCTCACGCCGCGGCAGCGAACGGCGCTTTTGCTCAAGAAGTACGAGGGCTTGCCGTATCGTGACGTCGCCGAGATTCTGGGCATGAGCCAGGAGAACGCACGGGCACAGGTTTATCAAGCCATGAAGAAAGTCCGGAACGGATTAAAACGAGAGGAATCATGACGATGCAAAATCCCGAGCTCCCCACGCCGAGTGCGTCTGAATGGAAACGAGCCCACGAGGCCCTCATGAGCAGTTTTGACTCCGTCCGCGTATATTACGGTTGGATCGACGCCCCGTTCGGCAAGATGTTTCTGGCTAGAACGCATAGGGGTCTCTGCCTTGCGAGCTTCCGACGGTCGGAGGACGCGTTGGTCGACGACCTCGAAAAACACGAGCTCTTGCCCGAAAAGGCGGGCAGCGAGCTCGACCGCGAGCGCCGTCAGTTCGATGAATATTTCAAAGGAAAGCGCAAGCGTTTTCAGCTCCCGGTCGACATCCGGTGGGGAACGGCGTTTCAAAGGCAAGTGCTCGAAGCCGCGAACGAGATCCGTTTTGGCGAGTGCGAGTGCTACACGAATGTAGCCGAGCGTATCGGGCGGCCGAAGGCTCAGCGCGCCGTTGGCAATGCGCTCGGTCAGAACCCGGTCGCTATCGTCATCCCGTGCCACCGCGTCGTCGCTTCCGGCGGAGGCATGGGTGGTTACACCGGTGGCTTGGACGTAAAGAGAGCCTTGATGGAGATCGAAGGGATCGATCCGGCAGACGGCGTGCACGAACGACGCGAACATTAATCAGTGAGAGGAGAAGCTAATGGCAACCCAGGCGACTATATTGGAACATCCGTGCGGTCAATGCGACGGCATCGTGGAACCCGAGCTCGTTTCGATCTATCCGTCGAGCGAAGTTTGCCTCGACTGCATGCCCAAGGCCGAAATTGAACGGCTCGAAAAAGACCTCAACCAAGTGCAGCGCCTCGATCGTGCTTCGCTAACGCAGATCCCGCTCGTACCCGGATGGGAAGTCGGCCTGCACTACCGCGCGTCGCGGTTAATCAGCGGCGATTTCTACGATGTACGCGCCGAGGGCAGCCGCGTCACGCTGCTTCTCGGGGACGTGATGGGGAAGGGGATCCCCGCGGCGCTTCTCCGGACGGGGCTTCAGGGTTCGCTCAAAGCACTCATCCCGGAGGTGTCGTCGCCGGCCGCCGTGCTCGAGAAAGCGAATCGGTATTTTCTCGACAGCGCCTCTCCTGGCCGATTGGCAACGGTTTTCTACGGGAGCCTCGATGCCGATAGCGGTGAGCTGCGCTATGCGAATGCCGGCCATCTTGCGCCGCTGCTGCGGCGCGCCTGTGGCGATTGGGACAAGCTCGACTCGACGGGTCTCGTGCTCGGTGCTATCGAGAACGCGACTTACGTTGAAAAGAGCGTCCAACTCGACCCTGGTGACATCTTGGCGCTTTTTTCGGATGGTTTCACCGAAGCGGAGAACAGCGACGGCGAAATTTTCGACGAGCAGCACATCGCTCGCTGGGTTGACACCGACCCCGACGCGCCGGCGCAGGTGATCGCTTCGACGGTTGCCGATCAGCTCGCGCGCTTCGCGCCCGGCGAGCCCAGCGACGATCGGACGCTCTTGATGGTGAAGCGCGCGTGAGCGAGATGGAGAGGATTCGTGATCAGCTACGCCGCGCACATAGCGGTGACGCGTGGCACGGGCCCTCACTGACGGAGCTGCTCGAGGATGTCGACGCCGACACGGCTTCGGCGCGGCCCATCGCGGCCGCGCATTCGATACGGGAGCTCGTGCTGCATATCGTGGCATGGCAGAAGGAGGCTACCCGCCGGGTGAACGGAGCGATTTGCCTCCGGAGGAAGACTGGCCTCATGGCGTGGATGCGTGGACGGCGCTCTTGAAGGAGCTCGAAGCGAGCCACGTCCGCCTGATGGAAACACTTGCCGAGCTCGACGATAGCCGTCTCGACGGCGCCGTCATCGGTACTGGTGGGACGGTCTATCATCTTCTCCACGGGGTCGTTCAACACAATCTTTACCATGCTGGACAGATCGCATTGCTGAGACGAGCAGCCTCGGCCTGAAACCGTACGCGTGGATCTTGTAGAATGGCGGCATGAAAACCGTGACGAACAAGACGCGAACGCCGCTCAAGATCCCGCTGCCTCGCGGAAAATCGCTCCACCTCGGCCCGGGCAAGACCGGGCAGCTACGTGACGACGCCGCGGCGCAACCGCGCATCAAGAAGCTCGTCGAGGCGGGCTCGATCGAGATCTTCGATGGTGGAAAGACGGACGCGGGCACAAGTGGCATGGCCGCCGCTGCGCACACCGCGAGTAAGGGTTTCGCCAAGTCCGGCGCGAAGTCGCGAGGGGGCGATCGGTGAAACGAGAGGCCCTCGATCTCTAATCTAACCGAAAATGAATCTGCGGTAGGGAGCGAAGGAGATGGACCGGCGTGACTTCGTCGGCTTCATCAAGGCGGTCCGATTGCGTGGGACCTCGAATAAAGAGGCGAGGTACCGATCGCGGGATTGCTGAACGAGGGCGTCCATGTTGCTGCTCTCACGACCAACCGCAACTCAAGTTACGGATGCGCTCAGGTGACCCCGATGCTGATTCTCGACGATAGCAAGGTCGAAGAGGCACTCGACGGCCGCGGCCAGCTTGTCGGCGCCCCCCGGCTCGAAGTAGATTTCTCCGCACTTTGAGCACACCCAAGCCTTTACGCCCGACAGCTTCACTTTGACGCCTTCTCTCCCGAACTCCTTTTCGATGGATTGTCTCCGAAGAGAACCGCCGCACTCGCTACACGGTTGTTTCATTAATTCCGACATGAGCTATCTCCCGCTCTCTAAACCTGATCAAAATCTGTTAGCCTCGCTGACTTGGCGTCTCCCACCAGGCTTTTGCGGAATGTAGGCTGTGACGATATCGACGACGGTATCGTTGGAGTAATCGCAAACGACGTGCAACGGCGAGCTGACGCTCTGAGTTAACAAGAAACGTCCAAGTTGTTTTCCCGGAAACCCTCTTCTACCATATGGCGAATCGCGTGAAGACCGACACGATATTGCTTGGCCTCAAGTAGCGTTCGGATCTTGTCGATGAGGTCGGCGGCTTCAGGCAATTCGTTACCCAAACAGACTTTGACGTTGACGTTATCACCGCTCGCGATGCACCGTCCAGTTGAGAATGTGGCGATGTGGCGATGGCAACGGCCACCGCGAAGTCGCGAGGCGGCGATCGGTGACGCGAGAGGAAGGTTGTGTCAGCTCGAGATCGTGCGCCAGTTTCCGATGAGGTGAGCCGCTGTGCGCCACGCGAGCGCCTGTGCTGTGAGGGTTGGGTTGTGTGCGCCGCTCGTCCCCATCACCGACGCGCCGAGGATCCCGAGATTGGGTGCCTCATGTGAGAACCCCCAGCGGTCCACAACGTTAGTGTCGGCGTTGTCGCCCATGCGCGTCCCGCCATAGGCGTGTGTAGTGGGGCCCATCGTGCCGATGGATTGCCTGACCGTCTCGATGGCGCCGGCTTCCTTGAACCACTGAACCATCTTGTCTTGGATGAACGCGGCTGCCCGTTTCTCGTTGTCTTTGAAGTCGGCCGTGATCCGGCATACCGGGAAGCCGAGCGGGTCCTGCACGGTGGGGTGGAGGTCCAGGTAATTCTCCTCGTAGGGAAACGTTGTTTTTTGGAGATAGGAGCCGGTCCAGCGATCCGCGTTCTCCTTGATGAACGCTTTCCATCTAGAACCCCACCTTGGTGCGCGGCCGAACGTGTTCATCTTTGCCGCGGCGATAGGGTGCCTTTCAGTGTAGACCCAAAGGTTGCCGCCGCCGATGAAATCGAGGTCGGCATGGTCGAAGTTGTCATCGGCCCAGTTATCCACGGCGATGCCTTGGGCCGGGAGGCCGTACCAAGTGTTCAAGCTCGACGGAAATAGCGCGAGCACTCCGGCGCCAGTGTTGTGGCTCAGATAATGCTTGCCGACCTGACCATGATTGTTGGAGAGCCCGTTAGGGTAGGCCTTGGATTTAGAAAGGAGCAGCGTCCGGACGTTCTCGTAGGTGTAGGTGGCAAGCAGAACTACGCCAGCAGGCTGGAAGTAGGACTCGCCGTTTTTTAGATAGGTCACGCCGTTCACGCCGCCGTCGTCGTTCACGCTGATTTCGATGACATGGGCCTCGGTCACGACGTTCAAATGGCCGGTGGCTTGTGCTTTGGGAATCGTGGAGACGGCGGTCGAGCTCTTTGCGCCGACATGGCAGCCACCTCGGCTGCAGAATCCATGATAGACGCAAGCCGCTCGGTTCTCGTACGGCTCGGAATTGACGGCGGCCGGTCCGGGAAACGGGTGCCAGTCGAGCCTTCGCGCCGCCGAGGCCATGAGGTCGGTGAAGCCTGTGCCTCTGAGCGGGGGCATCGGGTAGGCGCGCTGGCGTGGGCCCTCGAAGATGTTGCCGCGCGCGTCGATCTTTCCTCGGATGTTGCCCGCCTGGCCGGAAATCCCGAGCGCGTACTCTGTGTGGTCGTAGTAAGGCTCGAGCTCCGCGAGATCGAACGGCCAGTCTTCCACCGTCGAGCCTTTCGGAATACGTGAGGCGCCATAACGGCGGCGCGTTTCACTCGCGACTTTGAAGTCCCAAGGATTCAGCCGAAAGCTTAGGCCCCAGTAATGTAACGATGTGCCGCCTACGGCATTCATCATCGGGTGAACCGATTGGCGGGGAGAGTCTGGCGCCGACGCGTTTGGCCGATGGACGGGAATCTCTTTATTGGCTTTCTGCGCGGAGCGCGGCCAGCCTCGGACGTTGTTCCGCAGCTCGTCTGGAGCGAAGTCAGCGCGGGAGAGCCAAGTTCCGGCTTCGAGCGCGGTAACCTCGAGGCCCGCGGTTGTCAGGGGGAGCGCTGCCACGCCCCCGACAGCGCCGAGTCCGACGATCACCACGTCGGTCTTTTCTAATCTAACGGTCACGTCGAAGGACCTCTTTCACGAAACGCTCGAAATCGTAGGCCGATCGGTGAAGGGGCCGCGGCGATTGACCGAGACGTTGGTGGTCCGCAGTGACCACGATCCGGATGCCGGGATAGCCAATCAGGTCCCATCCGACGAAGCTTGCATTGCCTCCGTAATGGGGGTCGCAGAACGTGCCTTCGAGCGTATGGGTTCGGACGAGCTCGAAGAACGTGGAGGAGTTCGGCGTAAACCCTTCGGTATTACCGCTCTCCATCTCGCGCAAGATATCGTCTTGCTCCTGCGGTGCGAGCCGAGCGAACGCGGCGTTTTTCGTACGCCGTGCGAGGGCGTCTACGGCGGCGAGGCCGGCACTATAGGCCTCTCTCGACGGCGCTAATGCATCCCCGAGCGCCCGGTCGATGTAATAGGCGGCGCGGGCTTCGGTGGCGCCGGGCCCGTTCTCGTCCGTGGGGATCAATCGCGCGACGATCGCTTCGAGCGTGGCCGCTTCCGCGGATGTGAGGGTCTCGAACGACTCCTGAGCGCTCGTCGCCCCGGTGACAAAGCTTGCGGGCACGACGGTCGCCGCGCCGAGGATGACCCGCTTGAGCAGCTCACGACGCGAGACGTTGTGTCCGGTGGCCTCGTTTTCAGCAGTCAAGGTTTCTGTCCTACGCGCTTCGACACTATCAGAAGTGCGGCGCGAAGCCGAATGGAGCCATGTCTGTGAACGAAGCTAGAGGCCAAACTTCCGAAGAACACCGCGCACGGTAACAGCAAGGGACCGACGCGTGTCCTGCGACCTTTCGTACACGGCGGGCGCGTCTCCGGAGGGAAAGACGGACGTCAGCCAGCACGTGAGTGTGTCCAGCCGGCCACCGGCCTCGGTGAAAGCAAATTCCTGTGCCGCCCGGGCAAGGTCTCGTGCTTTCTGAAAGTCACCTTCCGCGACGGCCTGTTTGGACTCCTGGCGCAGCCGGTAGCTCTGAAACGATAGGCGCATCAAGGGCGCCAAGTCCGCGCCGCAGCGCGAGCAATGTTCCGTCGCCCGAAAACGAGCCAGACAGACGGGACATCGCGGGCCCGGAGCGGTCACTTGCCCTCCACGAAGAAAACGAGCTCCTTGAGCGCGTCCACCGCTTTCGACAGCGCCGGCTCGTCCAGCTCGGCGACGGCTTTCTCGATCGTCTCGTTCAAATCCACGGCTTCCTCTTTGTCCTCGTCGTGCATGTGCGGAAGCAGCTCTCGTGAACGAGCCACCAGACGATGGGCCTCACGGGTCAACTCGGTCCATCCGGTCGACCCATCATCCTCCGGCCCATCTTGGCGTGAGGGCGAATCTGTCGAAGCCTCGTCCACCTGGAAGGCTTCTTCGGCATCCACGAACAGATCGTCGGCGTGGGCCTGAACGGTCGAGTACAACGTTTGGTGGGCCTTTTGCGCCTGTCTGATCTCCTCCTCGCTTCTGGGTTGCAGCGCCTGGTCGATGGTGATCTGCTTGGACTTGCCCGTGCATTTCTCGATGGCCGTGACTTCGAGGATGCCGTCGAGATCGAGACTCATGCGGCACAACACCTCATTCTCCTCCTCCATGGGCGTCAGACCTTCGACGGTGAACTCGCCTACTAGAAGATTCTTGAGCGCATCCGAGTCCTCCCCCTGATAGATCTCTACCTTCACGGACTCCACGTTCGGGTACGGCGTGTAGTACTTTTCGGTGCGAGTGACGGGCAGCGGCGTGTTGCGACGAATGATAGGGTGGTAGCAATGAGCATAGGAAGCGCCCTCTCTCAGACCCATGTAAGAGGGACCAAAGGAATAGGGGGAGACGTCCACCAGAACCCGCTCCACTTCCCGCCCCGCCAATCGTGACGCTAGCGTGCCGGCGCCCAGCGCCACACATAAATCCGGATGAACCTCCTGGCTGGGCTGGATGCCGAGACACTCCTCTAGCGTGCTGGCAACGAGAGGCGTGCGCGTCGAGCCTCCGACGAGCAAAACCGCATCGATGTCGGACGGGCCCTTGCCCGCGTCGCCCAAGGCCTTGGATACACTCTCCAAAGTCGACTCCACGAGCGGGCGAATCAGCTCCTCGTACTCTTCGCGCGGAATCTCTCTCTCCAAGTGCAGGGTCTTGCCTTTCCGGCTCACCAGCGATTCCTCGCGTAGCTTGGCGTAGGGCTCGAAGCTCAATGTCTTCTTCGCCTCTTCCACCGCCCAGAACAATCGCGCATGGGCCGCGCCGTGCGACTCGAGGTCGACGCCGTGCTCTGTGCGAAACTCTTCCACCAAACGCTTCACCAACAGCTCGTTGAAGTCGTCGCCGCCAAGCTGATTGTTACCGTGGCTTGCCAGCACTTCCGTCACGTCGCCCTCGATCTGGACGATGGAGACGTCGAACGTCCCCCCTCCCAAGTCGTAAACCAATACCGTGCGTGCTAGAGCACTTCGGTAGCCATAGGCGAGACTTGCGGCCGTGGGCTCGTTCAGGATTCGGATCACATCGAGATCGGCGAGCACGCCCGCCTCGCGGGTCGCTTGCCTCTGGGCATCCGAGAAATAGGCGGGCACGGTTATGACGGCTTTTTTGACCGTTTCACCGAGCACGCGGCTGGCCTGCTCGGCGAGCGCGCGCAGAATGAAAGCGGAGATCTCGGGTGGCGTGAAGAGCAAATCGCCCAGCTTCACGGACGCGTCCGACCCCATCTTCCGTTTGATACTGCGTACGGTCCTTTCGGGATAGAGAAGCTGCTGGTTGCGAGCCGCCTTTCCAATCAGAAGCTCACCGTCGGGTGCTAGCCCGACGCAGGAGGGAAGCAATCGGGAATCGGCGGGCCCCAGCACCTGCACTCTGTCGCCAAAGAAAGCCGCCACCTCGGAGTTCGTGGTGCCGAGGTCGATGCCGATGACAAGCTCGTTCAGACTCATGCCGTACTCCTTGTTTGTTTGGTTCGCGCCACTTTGACTTCCGCCGGCCGAAGAATCTCACCGTTCCATTCGAAGCCGGCGCGGTAGACTTTGAGCACTTCTCCTTCGGCGACCCGGGAGGTCTCCTCGATCTCGATAGCCTGCATCGTGTGGGGATCGAAAAGCTGTCCCTCGCACTCGAGCTCACGAACGCCGGCATCGTCGAGCGCGTTGTCGAGTCGCTCGACAATCAAAGTGCAGCCCTTGACGAGGGCCACAGTGGCGTCGAGGATCCGCTTCTCTCGCTTTCTGCGTTTCTTTTTCTTGGACCGAGCCTTCTTGACCCACTCCAAGTGAGCCTCTGCTGTTTCGACGCCCCGACCCAGGCGATCCCGGAGATCGAGCAGAACGGCGATCGTCTCTCTCTTTTCGGCCCGACCACCTTCTTCGTGCCTCGTCGTGAGAGTCTTGTGAAGCTCTTTGAATGCGCGCCCTTGTAGCTTGACTTCCCCGGTCACCGCCGTCATCGCCGAGTGGAGCGCGAAGAGATCCGCGCCGCCCTTCGCAACGCCCCCGGCTGATTCCAGCTCCTCGAAGATCTCGGCGGCGATTCCAGCGGGCGGCTCTTCGGCGGCGAGCGTCTCATCGAGCCAGGTCTCGAAGCGGCGAAGGATCGTTTGGCGCCTTGCGGCAAGCTCGTCTGCGGTCATCGCTTCCGTGCAGCGTGCAGCCAGGGCTCCGGGCCTACGAAACTACGCTTCAGGGGCTGCTCGTCGAGCCAGGACACGAGCGAGCGGCTTGGGTCCACCGCGAAGATCGATTGGGCACGGCGCCGCGGGTCTCGCAAGAGATCGTAGGCGTCCCGAATACGCTCGAACGCCGCCGGGCTTCGATCGGGCGGATGGTCTTTGATGTTTTGCAAATAGGCAGCACGGATCTCGGCGTCTCCCGCCTCGTTGGCAACGCCCAGAATCGACCGTGCGTTCTCGTGCTCGTTCATATGTCTCTTCCTGTCAGCCGTTGCGCCTATTTCGTCGCTTCCTCTTCGGGCCTTTCTCGGGCTCAGGTCCATCGAAATATTCCTGCAATGTCTCCTCTAAGGTCGCAACCGTCTCGGGGTCGTGCTTTAGGAGCTCCTCCCGGGTCGGCACCGGCGAGCCGGGAGGAGCTTCTTTGCGAAGGAGCTCCAAAAACATTTCGAGCATCTCGGACGGAGGCGCATCGATCTTGGGAAGCGTCTCGAACGTATCCAATAGCGCAGCTTCCATATCTTCGTCGAAGTCCTCTGAATCGTCATCGAAGAGCTGGTACTGCGCCTCGTCCACTGGCTTGCCAGGGGAATCGCAAGTCCCGAGATCGCTTGGCGCCCACGTCGCGTCGGGATAATCTCGCTCCTTGATTTCGAGGTGTATGACCGCCTCCGTCTCCTCGCGGCTCATCTCTTGACCTTCGTTGTCGAACATGGCGTCCCAGTAAGAAACATAGCGCGCTCGGGCTTCGAGCCTCCCGGTCTCCACCACCTCTGCCACGAGCGCCATGTCTCTCTGGCGTCGGGCGAGCTCGACCGCCGCTCGAAGGCAACCAACGAAACGCTCGTCTTGCACAACAGGAAGGCTGCGTGCGCGTAAGAGCAGAAATCGGGCTGTGTGTGGCTCACCACGAGACAGTCCCAAACCGCTGGCCACATACGCGATCTCGAGCTGCTTGCACAAAAGCGCCGTCGTTGCCAGCGTCCCGAGCTCCGGAGCATCGAGCCCCGGGCCCGCTGACTCGAGCTCGCTGAGGAGGCCCTTCTCCCATCTCGCGGGGTACTTCATATGAATGCCCGCGTCTTCACCGAGGGCGACCGCTCGAGCAACGGCCTTCACCAGAGACTCCGCTTTGTTCCGCGGCGGTTCGTTCTCTAGCGCCGCTACCTTGTCGTCAGGCAATCGACAAGCTCTGGCCACGCCGAGGAGAACGACGCTCGCGGCAAGCTTCGAATCCAACAAGAACACCGTCCGGTCATGAAAATCGGCGGCGCAGCCATCTTCTTTTATCGAGCTCGAGACCCACTGAAAAGCCGGCACCAAAGCTCTCCGGTCTCCGCTCCTGGTTTGCGGCAGGCCGTCCAGTTGCTCGATATCTTTCATCGCCAGACTGAGCTTCCGCTGCTCGAAGTGTCGAACCGCCGTCGCCGTGGTCAAGCGCAGCCGCGCCCTTCGCACTTCCGGGTTGACGCGGTCCACCTGCTCTGCCTTTTCGAGAAACCCCAACGCTTTTTTGAGCGCGTTCCGCTTTTCACACGCCTGCATGAGCTCGAGAAGCGGTGTCGTATCCTGCGGCCGGGCGTGATGCCAAGACAGAGCGGCCTTTTCCGCGGCCTTCCATCCCGGCTCCTCCCGCGCCCAGCTCAGCCAACTGCGAAAAGTTTCCGGATGCGGGTCACAGCGCGCGGCCCGCTCGAAGAGCTCTTCTAGCTCGACAAAGTATGCGTCCGGAGGCGTTGTCAGTGAAGCCGCGGCGCGCACCGATTCTGGCTGGTCCTCGTAGAACTGCTCGCAACCCACGAAGTCTCGAGCGAACGACTCCGCTAGACGCTTACGGGTATCTCGGTCCATCCGCAGGAGCAGTGCAGCCATACGCAGATACAGCGCAGCCTCTCCCAGTCCGCCTTCCGAGAACCATTTTTCGTGGATCGCGTGTCGTCTGAACTCATCCCAAAAAGCGCAGGCCAGGATGGTGTCCTCCGGCTCCAGAGCAAGCGCTATCAAGCGCCACTGGGAGGCGTTGTGCAGAGACGGGCCACCCAAAGCGGCCTTCACATTTTCGATGGGAATGTTCGTGACAAAACTACGCGCGAAGATATGCTGCCTCAGCTCGGCGACGAGCTCGGGACGAGTCTTCTCGCATTGTCGAATGGTTTCACGAATGGCTTTGAGGCATTTCCTTTGTTTGCCTTCCGCTAGAGCTTGGTCGAGTCCGTGCAGCGCCTGTCGCAGCGCCGTACTATCGCCTCCAACCTGAGAAACGAGAGGCCCGGCATCGTTAGCCTTTTGGTCGGCGACATTGCTCCGGAGCAAAGCCCGAAGAGCAGCGACGATCCGAGCGGGAGCGGAAGCGGGGTCGATGGCGCGTGCGAACTTCTCGCAACCCTCGTCGTCGCGGACATAGTAGCAGGCGATCGCTCGGATGAGATGCTTCCAGGGCGCGAGAGGGCTGCGGCGGGAGATTTCGGGCAGCGTCAGCGCTTCGTCCTCCACCGGGCCACGCGTGACCGCGCAAAAAGCCTCCCAAGCCGAGGAAGCTGCGACTCTTAGAGGATGGTCCGCCGGAAGACGGGCACATCGCGCGAGGGCAGGGAGGTCGCTCACCTCGCTTCCAATGGCAGCTTCGACGCGGTGGATCGTCTCAGGCGAAGGGTCAGAAGCGGCAAGCGGCGCCAGAAGCTCGTCGAAGAGACCGAATCGCGCCTCTAACTTCGCGCGGACATCCGGCAGTCGAGCCTGCGCGGAAGGGTATCGCGCTTCGACGAGCTCCACGAGCGCCATAGCCTCGCGCGCCATCTCCGGGCCGAAGGCATCAATGCGGGCAAAATAGGCATCCACCAGCAGGGTTTCTGACTGAGCAGACGGACTTTCACCGTGATAGGTCTTGGCCTGCGCCACCGCATCCTTGAGCCGCCCGCTCGCGATGAGCCGCCCGATGGCGATGGGAGCGGGAGCCTCGTCTCGCGCTTTGGCAGAGGGCACACCTTTGCCGTGGCGAGTTTGCTTTGCGCTCGTTTTGAGAGACTTCGACCCCGAATTTCGCCGGTTCTTTCGCTTCCGCCTCTGAGACAACCTTATAAATTGAGAGGGGAAAATAGCACCCTCGTTTCCATAACTTGCTGGCCAGCACTCTAGATCGAACGGGCGCTGTTTGCAACGATTGTCGGGTGCTTGCGTCATTAGCTGTTTTGCAACAGCGAACGGAGCAAGTACCGAGCTACTAGCTGTCGGCCTCCGACTCGGGCGTTTCGTCGATGTGGACTTTGATGTGAACCCACTTCCCCTGTTCGAACCTCGCCACCGACAGCACGCAGCGTAAGATGTGTCCCGCAAGAATCGCGCCCCACACGTCCGTGCTCTCGAGCGCGCGCGTCGATTGCGTAATTGTCAGGTAGCCGATGGGCACCAGGAGCTGGGAGATGAGTGTGATCACGAGAGGGCTCCGCGTATCCCCGGCGCCTTGGAGCGCGCCCGTGTAGTTGAGCGCGACGGTGACGAAAAGCGCGGATAGGCTGAGGTAGCCCAAGAGCTCGGTGCCGAGCCCGAGCACGATCGGCTCTCCGATGCCGAACACGCCGAGAAGTTTGTCGGGTATCAGCACGAACAGCGTTGCGAAGGTTCCGGCCAGGATCAAGCCGAACATGGCGCCCGTGCGTGCGGCTCGGCGCGTGCGGTCGGGAAAGCCCGCGCCCAAGTTTTGCCCTGACACGGTTGACGATGCCGCCATCAATCCGACGGAGGTCCACGTCACCAGCGAGAACAGCTGGGTGTAGCAGACAGCATAAGCGGCCTGCGCTTCGGCGCTGTAGGGGAGGGAGCCCACGAAACCGACAAGAGCAGCGCCACCGAGATTCATGGCAATGCCTTGAAACCCGGTTGGGAGCCCGAAGCGAAAGAGCTCTCGGATGATACTCCAGTCGGGGCGCCATGAGATCTTCTCCGGGAACCGCACGACGAGCTTGTTTGTGAGCAGCAGGTAGAATCCATAAACCGCCACGATCCCAGAAGCGATGACCGTCCCCATCGCTGCGCCCAGCGTCCCGAAGGCCGGAATCGGGCCCCACCCGCGGATGAGAATGATGCTTCCAATTAGGTTGAGCACCGTCATCGCAACGCCGAGTCGCAGAGGTGTTCGGGCATCGCCAGCGGCGCGAAGCACGCCAGCAATCATGTAGTAGAGCAGCATGCCGAAGCTGAAGAGGAAGAGCGTGCGCAGGTAGGGGAGTGCTTCGGCATGTACCGCGGGTGCGGCGTTCAGAAGTCCGAGCAAATCCGACGCGAAGAAGAGTCCGACGGGAGCCAGTACGAACAGAATCATGAAAAGCGCGATCAAAAAACCTTGAAATACGACACGATTGACCTTGTCCGGCTCTCCGGCCCCTGCGAAGCGCGCCACGAGGATCCCCATGCCAGTGAAGACGGAGACGACGAACACGATGACGACGAGGAATATCTGCCAGCTGACGCCAATGGCGGCGTTTCCAGTAAAGCCGACGAAATGGCCGACCAGGGTGTGGTCGACGATACCTTGAGCGCCGGCAATGATGTTTTGCAGCATCGTCGGCCAGGCCAGCTTCCACACGGCTCTCGAGATCGGTCCGTGGACGATATCGGGGTCGAATGTCTGGGTCTTTTTTGCGTCTTTGGTCATGGTGCGCGAATCGCGCATTGTACATGGTCTTGCTTTTGACTGCGCGTGCTAACATGCGCGTCTAAGAATCAACTCTATTTCTCTTTTGGAAGGAGTACGTTTACGAAATGTCATCCGACAAGCCCGATTATCACGATGCCGATTTAGTACTTCGCGTCTACGACATGCGCCGGGAAGCCAAGACGCGCGAGAATCGCGATGCCATCAATTTTCAGTTCTGGCCCAAGAGCTATGACGACGTCAAAGAGGTCGGCAAGTTCGACAATCCTTTGAACGCCGCGTGGCGCCAGTTGAGCACCTATTGGGAAATGGTCTTCGGGATGGCGAAAAACGGTATCGTCAATGCTGAATACTTGACCCAGAACAATGGTGAGGGTCTTTTCTTCTTTGCGAAGATCGCACCGTTTTTGGACCAAATCCGAGCAGACGGATCGCCGAGGGCATTCCAGAACGTCGAATGGGCCTCCAAGGAAACGGAGAGCGGACGAGAGCAGTACGCGTACATTCAGGGCGTCATCAAGAAGCAGTTGGAGTCCGACTAGCCACCCCGTAAGTTGCGATAGCAGGGCATGCCTCGCGCGGGTGCCCTGCTGTCGCCCTGCTTCACGGCGAGCCCGTCTTGGACGTTCCGACGATCGGAAGCCGAGGCCGGTTGCTTTGGAGGAGCTCTACTTTCTCACCGTCGTTCCCTGAACCTCGAAGCATTTCCAACAAGCTCGTCCCCGTCATCACCGCCGGCGGCTCTAGGCCCGCGATTCCGAGAAAGGTCGGGGCGAGGTCGGTCACGCTTACGAAGTCTTCGACCGCGCGTCCGGGGCGGATCACGCCGGGCCACCTCATGGCGAGCGGGACACGAGCTCCGCAGTCGTACAGGTTTCCCTTGCATCGAGGGAAGGGCATCCCGTGATCGCCCGTCATGACCACGACCGTGCGCTCGAGCTCCCCCGCACGTTCCAACGCCTCGAGTAGCTCGCCCACCTAACGATCGAAACGCTGGACATCCCAGTAGTAGTCAGCGACGTCGCCGCGTATCTCCGCGCTATCGGGAAAATGCGCCGCGAGAGCGATGGCGTCGAGGTCCATACCGCTCGCTGCCCCTGAGCCTTTCTCGTAGCCGCGATGCGGATCGGAACTTCCAAACCAAAAACTGAACGGACGATCCGCAGGACGCTCGCCGAGGAATGTGTCGAAGTCCTCGTAGAGGTCTCCGGCGGGGTTGCGAGCCCGTCCGCCCGGTTCGAGCCTTCCTGGCCCCCCAGCCTTTGCGTGTATAGCCGACGGAGTACCCCGCGTCCTCGAGCAAATCCGGATAAACGGGAAACTTTGCTTGAAGCGTGCTCCAAAGGTTCGCGCTCTCCTCGAGACGCCAGTGATATTGACCCGTGAGGATGGCCGCACGGCTCGGCGTGCATGACGGCGAGGAGATGTACGCGTGATGGAACGGAATACCCTCGCGCGCGATGCGGTCGAAAGTCGGCGTCTTGACGACGGGGTCAGCGTAGCTCCCCGCGTGCGGCCACCCCCAATCGTCAGCGATGGCGAAGAGGATATGGGGCGGCCGGTCTTGCGCGGTCGCTGCCCTCGCAACGAATGCGAGAAGAAGCACGCTGAGAGTATTCTTCCAACACACAGCAGATTGTATTCATAAGCGGTGAGGTTTGCGCAATGTCCCCTCTTTTTAATACTGTTCTAGCCGATTCGGGAGGGTCAAAGTATGGCAATCAATGACAGCGCCAGGTGGGTCCTACTGGCATCCATGCTCTTTAGCGCCGCGGTGCCGTCCGCGGCGGCTCTCGAAGAGATGACGCTGGTACCGTTCGACTCCGATCGTTTCCGCTTCGATGCGCAGGAGCACCGAATCGTCGAGCACCTTGGTCGGCAGAGCCTTCAGCTCCAGGGCGGCGTGGTCGTGCTCGACGATGTCGCCTTCACCGACGGCGTCATCGAGTTCGACATCGCGTTCACGGGTGAGCGCAGCTTCTCGGGCGTGTTCTGGCGCATGCAGGACAATGCGAACTTCGAGGATTTCTACTTGCGTCCCCATCAAAGCGGATTCCCCGATGCCACGCAATATACGCCCGTTTTCAACAGCGTCTCCGCGTGGCAGCTCTACCATGGAACCGGCTACAGCGCGGCGGTTCCACTTCAATATGACCGATGGATGCACGTGAAGCTGGTCGTGAGCGGCACCCAGGGCGAGATCTACATCGACTCCGATGAGCCCGTTCTGGTGATGCACGAGCTCGAGCGCGGCGCCACGGCCGGTACCATCGGCCTGAAGGCGTCGGAGCTCGCGCCCGCGTGGTTCTCCAATTTTCGCTACGAGGTTGGTCGGGCTCCAGCACTGAAAGGCACGCCGAAACCGGCAGCACCTGCAGCCGAGGGAACCGTCCGGCAGTGGAATGTCTCGAGCGTATTCGACGAGACCGCACTCGACTTCCATTACCAACTCGCCGACGCGCCGCTCGAGGCGCTCACGTGGTCGCCTCTCGCGTCCGGCCCGACCGGCATTGCCAACCTCGCGGAGCTCGCGGGTGTGAGCGAAACCGCCAACACCGTTCTCGCGCGCGTCAACGTGCGCTCCGATCGCGAGCAAAGCATCCGGGTGGCGTTCGGTTACAGCGACCGCGTCAAGGCCTACGTCAACGGGGACAGGGTCTACACGGGCAACAACGGCTACCGCAGCCGTGACTATCGATATCTTGGAACGATCGGCCTGTTCGACGAGATCGCTCTGACGTTGCACCCGGGCATGAACGAGCTGACCTTCGCCGTCACCGAAGACTTCGGAGGGTGGGGAATTCTCGCTCGTTTTCTGGACACCGATGGTGTCACGATCGTCCCGTGATTGCTCGGCGGTTGGATTTTGCGGGCACCCTGCTGTTTGTCTTTTTCACAGCCTGCGCCTCGGGCGAACGCGTAGAGCTTCTGCTCCGTGGCGGGCTTGTCTATGATGGGTCGGGCGCGGAGCCTTCGCTAACCGACGTCGGGATTGACGGAGACCGCATCGTTTTCGTTGGTGACGCGGCGGCGAAGGGCGTGAGCGCCGAGACCGTTCTCGATGTCGCCGGGCTCATGGTTACACCCGGCTTCATCGACATGCACTCCCATGCCGTGCTCGATGAGGACTATGGACGGGACGGCACCGCCTTTCTCTATCAAGGGATTACGTCGGTCATCGTTGGCGCCGACGGAGGCGGCACGCCCCGGCTGCGTGAGCGGTTCGAGCAGCTGGCCAAGGACGGAATCGGCGTGAACGCCATCGCCTATGTCGGCCACGCCGCGATCCGTCGCGAGATTCTTGCCATGGAAGACCGCGCGCCCACGGAGGACGAGCTTCAGGCGATGCGCGATCTCGTGCGCCAAGGCATGGAAGAAGGCGCTTTTGGGTTGTCCACCGGCTTGTTCTATACGCCGGGGTTCTACGCCGAGACCGACGAAGTCATCGAGCTCGCGAAGGTCGCCGCCGAGTATGACGGCATCTATGACACCCATGATCGCGATCTCGGCGCGAGCTACAAAGGCGTGGGTTACTTGGAGTCGATCAAAGAGGGGATAGCCATCGGCGAAGCGTCGGGGGCGCGCGTCATCTTCAGCCACTTCAACGCGCAGGGAGCCCACAACTTTGGCCGCGCTCCGGAAGGCGCGAGGCTCATCGAGGAGGCGAGAGCGCGTGGGGTCGAAGTCGCGGCGGCCCAGCATGTGTACACGGCGACGCAGTCCAATCTTGCGGCCTACGCGATCCCGCGATGGGCGTCCGCGGGAGGACGCGAGGCCTTGCTCGAGCGCTTTCAGGACTCGGAGACGGCCGCGCGCCTCGACATCGAGACGATGGAGATGCTCGCGATTCGTGGAGGTGCTTCGAAGATCCTCATCGTCGACCCGCGACCCGAGCTCAACGGGCGAACGCTCGCTGACGTCGCCTCCGGTTGGGAGCTCGACGCGGCGCGCACGGTCCGCCGAATCATCACTGAAGCCAACGCTTCGGTGATGAACCTCGATCTCTACGACATCGAGAACACGTGGTTTCTCGCGCAGCAAGAATGGATGATGACGTGCACGGATGGGCGCAACCCGCGGCCGGATCAAGCCATCTCGCATCCACGCGTCTATGGCGCGTTCACGCGAAAACTCAGTCAGTTCGTCCTAGACCAAGAGCACATCGCGATGCCTTTCGCTATCCGTAGCATGACCGGGCTCGCAGCGGAATTTCTGCATCTCGAGGATCGCGGTTTCCTTCGCGAAGGCTACGTGGCCGATATCGCCGTGCTCGACCGTGACCGGATTCGTGACCTCGCGACCTACGAGAACCCGAAGCAATATTCCGAAGGCACTGTCCATGTTCTCGTGAACGGTGCGCTCGCGATCCGCGACGGCCTAGCGACCGGAATTCTAGCCGGCACGCCGCTACTTCGTGGTGGTGAAGCTGTGAAACACTAAAGGTGCCTCAGGGAGGTATGACATGAAGCTCCTTTTTCTCGTGGCTTTTGTGGCGGCTGTCCAGGAGCCGCGACCCATGCAGGTTGCGGACGTTCTTGCCCTGAGCTCGGTGTCCGATCCGCAAGTGAGCCCCGATGGCCGGTGGGTTGCCTACGTAGTGACCAAGCTGGACTTCGAGGAAAACCTCAACGACAGCGACGTCTGGGTCGTCTCCGTGGAAGGTGGTGAGCCTGTTCGGCTGACGACGCATGTGGGGACGGATAACAGGCCAAGCTGGGCGCCGGATTCCAGCTGGGTCGCCTTTATGTCGGATCGCGGCGAAAAGAATCGGGTCTACGGCGTCCGTCCTGACGGTGGTGAAGCGTGGCGGGTCACGGATTGGGTGACCGATGTGGAGTCCTTTCGCATCTCGCCCGATGGCGCGAAGCTCGGTTTCGTCGCCAAGCCCGAGAAGAGCGAGGATCAAGAAGCGTTCGAGAAAGAACGCGGCCGGCCCATGGTTTGGGGCGAGTCCTACCAAGACGAGTGGTCGCAACTGTGGATAGCGCCACTCGAGAACGGACGCGCGGGTGAAGCCGTGCGAGTCTCGCCGGAGAAGGCTTACGTATCGGCTTTCGTATCGGCGCCCGACTCGATAGGCGTCGCTTTTCAGGCGCGCCCATCGCCGGCCTTGCGCACCAATCGTGAGAGTGACGTGTTCGTGATCGAGGCGGAAGGCACTGAAAAAACCGCGCGGCGCGTCACGAGCATGCCGGGAGGGGAGCGACCGGTGGCGTGGACGGAGCGTCACGGGCTCATAGTCTCTGCCACGGGCCATCTGCTCGGAACGTATAACCGAAAGCTTTTCAAAGTCTCGCCGAGCGGAGGCGATGCGGTGTCTCTGAGCGATGGTCTCGACGAGAACGCGACGTTCGTCTCGATCGATGATGATGAGCTCTTGGTCGAAGCAGCCTATCGAACGGGCCGTGGCCTTTATCGCATTCGCCTTTCCGACGGTGTGGCGTCGCGGGTTTCGGGTGACGCCTTTGCGCACAGCTTCACCGCAAGCGAGGGCGGTGACGTCGTGGCGTTCATCGAGGAAGCGGGAGACGTGGCACCGGACGTCTTCGTCTCCAGCACGGGCGGGTTTTCTTCCAAAAAGCTCACCGACGCGAACCCGCAGCTTTCGGAATTTCGGCTCGGCGCGCAGCGCGTCGTGACATGGGCATCCCGCGCGGATAACGAAGAGATCGAAGGTGTGCTCACGTTGCCGACCGATTATCGTGATGGCGACACGGTGCCTCTTCTTCTTGTGATCCACGGCGGGCCTTCCGGTGTTTCGTCGGACCGATTCTCGCCGCGGCGCGGCGCCTACCCGATTCAAGTTTTCGCCGGCATGGGCTATGCGGTGCTGCAGCCGAACTATCGCGGCTCGACCGGTTACGGCGAGCGCTTCCGCGGTCTCAATCGGGGCGATATTTCTGGGCGCGACTGGATCGACATCGACTCCGGCGTAGACGCTTTGATCGAGCGCGGCATCGCGGATGAAGACCAGCTCGGCATCATGGGGTGGAGCTTCGGCGGGCATCACACTTTCTGGGGTATCACGCAAACGGCCCGCTACCGCGCGGCGAGCGCCGGTGCGGGTGCTAACGACTTGATCTCGATGTACTCGCAGACCGATATACCCGAGTTCTACCATACCTATCTCGGGCCCAAGCCGTGGGAGGATTTCGAGCTCTACGAAGAGCGCTCGGCCTACCGCAACGTGGCGAAAGTGACGACGCCCCTCTTGATCCAGGTTGGGGAGAAAGATGATCGCGTTCCCGCGGAGCAGAGCATTCAGTTCTACGAAGCCGTACGGGCTATCGGCAAGGCTGAGACCAAGCTCGTGATCTATCCCGGCCAGCCGCATGGCGTGCGGGAGCCGCGCCTGGTGCGCGACCTTTTGACGCGCAACGTCGAGTGGTTCGAGCGATTCATTCAAATAGGGTCCGCGACGTCGCAGTAAGTATAGAGGAGACGCCCATGAAGACCGTTCTCGACCTCATCCGCAAATTCGACGAGCTCAACGCCGCGAAGACCCGAGAGCAAGACAATTTTTCGCTCGCGGACGAAGAGCGTTGGGAGGAGCTGAAGGCCATGTACGACCTCCTCGTCTTCCACTCGGGGCTCGGTCGCGACAAAGACGGCGCGTCATTCACGGAGGAAGAGATTCGCGAAAGTCTCGGAGATGACAGCCAGCTGCGCGTGCCTGTCGACGCTCACGCGATGATTCATCATGATGGCGAGAGCTTCGACGCGAGCGTGGTCAATTTGAGCCGAAGTGGCTCTTTTCTAGCGTGTGACACTCTCGTCCAAACCGGCGAGCGGTTGGTCATCTACATCACGGGTATCTCGGAGGACGATCCAGGCGACGTGTTCGAGCTAAACGCGGAAGTGGTCTGGTTTGCGAAAGAGGGCATCGCCGAGGCACGGGTCCGTCGCGGGATGGGCGTGCGTTTCGTCGACGTGGCTGACGAAACGCGTGAGCGTCTCGGGTCGCTTGTTGTGCATACGATCGAGAAGCGTCTCGCACGCCTCAAATAGGGCGAGCTCAGTTCGTTGGAGCCAGGCGCTCGAGCTCCTGGAACCAGTTGAGGACCAAGTTGATTTGCTGGCGTCCGGCCGTGCCGGCTCGTCGCGCGACCACGAAACGTTGTCCGTCCGGAGTGACGTCCCACTGGCGCTCAAAATCAGAATCCGGCCACTCGAATAGGCGTTGTGGCTGACCGACTTCGAGCTCGGGCTCGGTGCGAATAGCGACGGCCATCATGGATCGGCTCTCGTCGCCCGTGTAGAAGATCTCACGGCCGGACGGTGACCAGAGTGGGCTGCGGCCTCCATGGATCGAAATTTGTTGTCGGCCTCCGGGTCCTGGGAACGGTTGGACAAAACTTTGCGTTGTGCCCCCTGATACGACCGAGTGATAAGCGATGAAGCGTCCATCGGGCGACAAGCTCGGCTGGGCTTTATTGCTGGTCGATTCCAGGAAGGGATGCGGCTCGCCGTCACCTTCCAAAGGGAGCACCCAAATCTCGGCGTTCGAACTAATGTTTTCCTGAAAGAGAAGACCCGTCGCGTCCGGCATCCACAGTGGGGACGAAAGATTACCGCCGCGTTGCAGCACCGGCTCGGCGAGACCACTGAAGTCGGATCGAATGCGAAAGATACCCCCATCTGAGAGTCCCATGCTCACAGCGAGCCACTCGCCTTCGGGCAACCACGCTGCGCCTTGTATGGCGCCTGCCGTCGTGAGCTGGGTAAGGGTGTCGCGCTCGATGTCGAGGATCCACACGTTGGAAGTTCCGTCCTCCAAAACCGTAATGGCGAGGCGTTTGCCGTCGGGCGATAGGCGCGGATGCGAAAATGTACCCGTTCTTTCGGTGATCGCTCTCGACTGGCCATCGCGCTCTACCCAAAGAAGGCTCCGCTCCACCTCGGCGCTACCTGACACGAATGCGAGCGAGCCGTCTTGGGAGACGCTGAACTGGGACGCCCCTGTAGCGCCTCCGATGGAACCGAGGACACCCTCGAGGACGGGTACGGGATCCCCCATCAGCTCGAGCTTCTCGACATCGAAGGGCACGGCAAACAAGGTCGACTCGACGGCGTAGACGAGATGGCCCGTCGGTA
>SMYC01000264.1 GCA_004356105.1 Acidobacteriota bacterium
AGAAAACTGCTGGGAATGAACATCCTCGATACGGGATCCGGATACAATTCTCAGAATGCCATGCCGGTTCACTTTGGAATAGCAAACGAGGGGTTGGTCGATGTCGAAGTTACTACGTTGACCAAGAACGGAAGAAAGACGGCTCTATTGTCGCGGGTTGATCCCAAGCAACACACGGGCCGCTGGCTTGTCGTAAAAGTGGACGGTGAAGGAAACTTGGTCAAGTAGCAAGAAAGACGAACCCGGCGATCCTCACGGCGGCGACACATCGGTTCCGCGCAAGGTGGCGGCGCCGTTGGTCTACCCGACGCCGCTAATTGCCAATGCGATAGATGACGTTGGCGCGATCACCACTGACATAAATGGTTCCGTCCTCTCTGACCGCCACGCCGGTGAAGAGGAACGTCTCGGGCAAGCCGGCCGGACCTTCGGCGCCAATCTGGAGTCCTTCAGCGATCGTTTGACGCTCGCCAGACTCGAGGTCCACGATGGGTGAAGGGTTCGCGGCCGGCGTCCACGTGTCGAATCCCAGATTGGCCACGCCGTCGCGGCACTGCTTCGCGAGCGCCACGGTGTGTTTTTCGATTCTATCGAGCCCCACTTCCTTCAAGTAACCGAGTGCGGCCTTCAGTTCGTACACGGTCGCGTAGATCGCACCGCCATATTCGTACTTCCTCGCGGTGTCGAACAGCTCGAACCGATAGTCCGGAAGCTCTCCCGTGGCTTGCCCGTGGCCATAGCGATCCGGCTTCAGCCAGCCGAGGTGCTCTTCGCGGACGAAAAACGGTGCTGCGCCCCAGCTCGACAAGAGCCACTTGTAAGCGGTCGAGCACATGCTGTTCCACCCTCCGGGACCCTTAGTGCGCGAATCGCTCTTGATTCCGGCAACGGCTTCGCCTGAACTTCTCGATACATCGAAAATCGATTAGACGAACCCATGGCCGCGGGCACGTCCACCACCAAAGTGAAACCAAGTGGATCGGTCAGCGTGCACATACGTCCCGAACCTCAGAACCTTGATTCGTCGGAAGATCGGGAGGTTTCGTCGGCGCGGCCGGCGTCTGTTTCTGCCTGATTGCTCTCTAAGATGAGAAAAGTGGCGGGAGACGTCCCGCTTTCCGGTTTTTTTCGATCCGTACGGCATACCAGAAAGGGAAATGTTAAGCGGTCCCTAAAACGTATAATTCAAAGTGGGTACAATATTGGGAACCGTATTATCCCTTCAACCATGAAGCTGGTCGGGCGAGACAAGCTTACGAAATTCGCAAAGCGTCACGCCAGCGCCCGCAGCGCAATCAATGCATGGGTGGCCGAGGTCGAACGCGCAACGTGGCAGACGCCGACAGATATTCGCGAGCGTTATTCGTCCGCCAGCTTCCTAGACGACAATGTCGTTGTGTTCAATTTAAAGGGAAATGACTATCGGTTGAAAGTGCGGGTGATGCTACAGTCCGGCGTCGTAGTCGTTCTACAGGTTGAGACGCACGCCGAATACGACAAATGGGCTGAGAAAGGAGAATCTTGTGATCAGTCCGATTAGGACCACTGCAGACCACGAGGCGGCGATTGCGGAAATCGAGCGACTCGCCATCAGGGATCCTGCGCCTCGAAGCAAGGACGCTGACCGGCTAGAGATTCTTGCAACCTTGGCGGAGGCATACGAGAAAGTGCACTTCCCGATCGACAAGCCCACGCCAGGAGAAGCTATCGAGTTCCGAATGGAGCAGCTCGGACTCAAGCCGAAAGACTTAGTGCCCTACATCGGGAGCCGCAGCAGGGTTTCAGAGGTGCTGTCAGGCAAGCGGCCGTTAACGCTCCGGATGATCCGCACGTTATCCGACCGGCTAGATATCCCCTCGGGGGTTCTTTTGCAGGAGCCCCCAAAGGTGCTGCCGCCGAACGTTGATATCGATTGGCGAAAGTTCCCTATTGCGGTGATGGTGGCCCGGAAATGGATCATCACCAGCCTCGATCAGGTGTTGGGCCGCGAGGAGGAGCTCATGCGCAGTTTCTTAGCGCGGGTCAATGGTGCGGATCTGATTTCCGTTCTTTATCGAAAGACCAAATTCGCAGCAAGAACTGCCCGCAAAATGGACCAATATGCTTTGGTCGCATGGTGTGCTCGCGTTCTGGGCCTCGCGCAAGATCAGGTCGTTGAAAAATACACCGCCGGCACCGTCAATGCCGAGTTCATGCAGAACGTCGCTCGGTGCAGCTGGAGCGAAAACGGCCCACTCCTGGCCCAGGAATTCCTTGCCAACCACGGGATCCATCTAGTCGTCGAGCCGCATCTGCCAAGAACGTACCTTGATGGAAGCGCTTGCTTGATGGCAAAGAGTGGTGCTCCTGTAATCGGAATGACAATTCGCCACGATCGGATCGACAACTTCTGGTTCGTATTGCTTCACGAACTCGCCCATATTCGGAAACACGTCGACATCGACGGCGAGCATGCTTTGTCGTTCTTTGACGATCTCGACGTTGAGCCCGGAGATGCGAAGGAGATCGAGGCCGATAACCTGGCCTCGGAAGCGCTTATCCCGCAGCACGTATGGGAGAACGTAGCGTCGCCGATGACCCCTGGAGTGATCGCGAAGCTAGCGGCGGAATTGACGATTCACTCGGCGATTATCGCCGGCCGTTATCGTCACGAGTCGAAGAACTACAAGCGCTTTTCGAAAATGGTAGGACGGAATGGTGTCCGCAAATTGTTCAAGGAGGTGAGCTGGCAGCAATAGTTCGACCTGGAGCCGAAGTAGACGTCACCGTTCAAGGCTACGCGCGACGATGGCTCGCGGACCTGAACGCGGCGGAAGAGCCCGAGCCCCAAACGCGGGCGAACTATCGTCAGTTCATGCGACTGTATGTCCTCCCGTCGTTCGCCAAGCTGCGGGTCGATAGAATCCAGGACATCACGGCCCGCTCGGTGAAGGATGCCTTTCTCCTGCTCAAAGAGAAGGGTTTATCTTCCAACACGATCCGCATTGCACGATCGGTCCTCCGGCAACTGCTCGGCTCGGCCGTCGAGGATGGAATCATCCCGAACAACCCGGTCCTCGAGATCCGGCGCACAAGGTCCAAGGGCAAGAAGCAAAAGGTTCGTGCGATGACGTGGGCGCAGCGAGAGAAGTTCATCAGCACCATGCACAAGAAGAACGTCATCGCTGTGACGTATCAAGCCGCCTTCGATCTCGCGTTCATGACGGGCATCCGTCCGGGGGAGCTCTGGGCGCTCAGAACGACCGACGTCGATCTCGAGACGCGGAAGCTTCGTGTTGAACGAGCAAAGGAAACGAAGTCGACGAGGACCCACGAACAGCGAGAGGTCGACCTATCGCCGTCGACGGTCGAGATGATGGGGTCGTATCTCGCATGGCGTCGCGAGTGGTGCCTCCAGGGCGGGAAAGCTTCAGGCAATTTACCTGAAGCTTCCATCGATACCGACTGGCTCTTCCCGAACGAGGCCGGCGGTCTCATCGACCACGATGGCGCCGTGAAGCGATTCAACCGCGTTTTGAAATCCGCGCGTCTCCAGCACTCCGCCTTTACGACACGAGCCACACCTACGCGACGCTTCTTCTCGAGCGACACACGCCCATCGCCTACGTGGCCAAGCAGCTCGGACACGCGAAACCAGAGACGACTTTGAGGTTTTACACGGACTGGTTACCGGACGAAGATCCTGGTTATGTCGAGCGGCTCGATCGGGAATGGAACCAGAATGGAACCAAAACGACGAAAGTGGCGCGCCCTGGGGGATTCGAACCTCCGACCTACAGATTCGTAGTCTGTCGCTCTATCCAGCTGAGCTAAGGGCGCGTCATGCGGCAGGTGAGATGCCGATCCTAACAACACCGTCCGGGAGCGTCAAGAGAGGCGTTCACGTCTTAGAATCTCCCCCTGGAGGAACCATGCCGAAAGCAATGTTTGGGCGGCCCCGCGGTGGGCGTGTCGGCAAGCTCGCAGCAGGAGCGCTACGTCCCAGCGACGGAACAGCTCGTCGTGGAGCTTTTAGTAGACGACCTCGGTTTCCTGTTCGTGCGGCGGGACGAGACGTTCGCCGAGCTTTCGTGGGAAGACCAACTTTTCTTTCTCGATGCGACAAAACCGTCGCCGGATGTCGACGCGGCCGCTGCAAATCTCGGCATCATGGTCGCCAACGTAAACGAGTATTGGCAGCGGGTGCAGGGCTCGGAAGCGCGGGTGCTCAAGCCGATCGGTAATCGCTATTACGGTCTACGCGATTTCACGAGCGCGGATCCTGATGGCTTCGGTAGACGCGGCTCGAGGATCTTACGGCGCCTTGATTGGACGGAACGCGAACACCTGAGCGCCTTCGTCTCCTTCGATCCGCGCGGTAAGGCTTCCGTCATCGCCCTTACGGTAGCGGATGATCTTGGGATGGTCGTGCTCCGGGTTCTCGAACACGGCGCTTTCGCCTTCGAGCTTCACGAGCTTGAAGTCCGTTCCCGCTCGTCCGTTGGGCTGGGCGACGTAGTAAACGCCCTCGGCACGGACTTCGATGCGTAGAAATTCGAACCCGACGGTTTTATCACCAACCACCGTTCGGGAAACGCCGAGCATCATCCCGCCGGACGCCTTTGTCCAGTGCTCCTCGATGACGGCATGGCCCATCTCGCCGCGCCATCCTCCCGCGAGCCAGCTCAGTCCCGCAAGATCCTCCGGGGCGCCCGCTCGGGCACCAAGACCGAGAATGGCGAGGCCAAGCGCAAGTGCAGAAGCTTTCATATCCCGATCTCCGGTTGGGTCATACCTTCGGCCAAATAGGCGTAAGCCATATGAGGCGTATTGAAAGCATGGCCAAGCTCGCCTTTGAAATCGACGAGGATGATTCCGCCGTGTCCTTGGGTCCGCGACTCGAGAATGCGCACGGCCTGCTGCGCCGCTTCCGCGGGGCCGAGTCCGGACGTGATCGAATCGACCGCTCGGAGCGCCAAACCGACCCGCATGATCCCTTCACCCCAACCCGTCGAGGAGCCGGCCCCTCGACGATCGTCGGCATAGAGCCCCGCGCCGATGAGCGGCGAGTCCCCTATGCGCCCTGGGAGCTTCAGGAGCGATCCGCCCGTTGACGTGGCGGCAGCGACGTGGCCATGGGCGTCGCATGCGACAGCGCCAACAGTATCTGCGGGGCCTCCTACTGGGTCGAGGCCGCCTGACTTTGACAATTGCTTGGCTCTCTCGTAACGCTTCCGCTCGCGCTCCACGATGAGGGAGTCGGGCGAGCATGTAGCGACCCCTGCTTCCTCTGCGAAAGCCCGCGCGCCGTCTCCAACCAACATTACGTGGGGCGCTCTCTCCAAAATACCGCGCGCGAGCGCTACCGCATGCACCACGCCGCTCAGGCAAGCCACAGCCCCAGCCTTTAAATCCGCGCCGTTCATAATGGCTGCGTCGAGTAGTACTTCGCCTTCGGCGTTCAGGACTGCGCCGCGACCCGCGTTGAAGGTCTCGTCGACCTCCAGATGCTCCACTGCTTTTTGTACGGCGTCGAGGGCGGATCCTCCCGTGAGTAACGTCTCGAATCCCGCCATAGAGGCTCGATGGACGCCTTTTTGGTGCGCCTCGCGCTCGATTTCGGGAATCGCCCACGCGCCGCCATGGACGAAAATGGCCGGACGCGCTTTTCGTTTGGAAGGCTTGTCCATCCTCTTGCTCACCCAAAAAGGCACGGCGCCAAGAGGCACCGCTGTCGGCTTGGTAGCGCTACGGGGATTCGAACCCCGGTTTGATGGCTGAGAACCACCCGTCCTAGTCCCCTAGACGATAGCGCCACTGCCAAGCAGTCGAAAAAAAATTAGCACAGGCGTACCAATCTGTCAATTTTAGTTGGGCCCGGGTCGCGATCGCAAACGTTGCTCCAGGTGCTAAAATAGAGGTCAAATCAAACAACCTAGTGTGTTTCTTCGCCAGGGGGTATCCCGCTGGCGGCTTCGACTCTATGTTAGACGGTCTTCGCAAACGTTTCGGTAGCCTCATTTCCGGTAAGGTCTCGGTAGTCGAGGAGGAGCCTGCCGACGCGCCACAAGAGCTCTCGCCCAAAGAGGAGCAAAAGAAAGGCGCGGTCGAAGCTCTGCTTCTGGCACGCCGCGAATCCCAGAAACGCGAAGCACGGCTCATCCTCACGGAGCGGATCCACAACCGCGCAGCCATGCTGCTCAACGAAGTCCGCACGGACCTGCTGCAGAGGGTCCACGGGCGGATCGAGGATGAGAATCAAAGTGAATCCTTGCACAGTCTTCTACAGGTAACGCTCGATCCGGCTTTCACGACTCGCCTCGATGCCGAAATCGACGAGCTGACGCAAAAGATGCTCGAGACGTTGAAGTCAGACCTCGCGGGCGAGCCCGACGCCGCGCAATTATTCCCTAGTTCCGCTGGCTTCATCACAGAGCTCCGAAAGTATCGAGACGGGATTCTCCGCAAACATCTTCTCCAGCAGATCGAAGTTCTAGCCCTCCCGACTTCGGCGCAAGCGCTCCCTCTCGAACCCGGCGATGCGCAAGTGCTGATGGAACGGATCGCCGAATATTGGGTGAGCTGCCGTGACGCGCTGGACAAATTCTTTCGCTCTGTCGAGATGGTGCTCTTGTCTGGCGCGCGAAGCGAGATTCGGCTCGACCCCGATCTCATTCGGAGCCGGCTCGTCGCGGCGCAATACCGCAACGGCTATAAGGTGCTCGATGAACGGTTCCGACAGCTTTACAGCGAGATCGCTCAGCTCCAGATGAGCAAGGAGCCCACGGAGAACGAACATGCGGCGCTCGACCGACGGGTCGTTAGCGAGGTTATCGTACCTTTGGCTTACTTCATCAGGGAGCGCCCCGAGCCCGAGCCTCGGGAAGCCCTCGCGAGCCGCGCGGAGCTATTCCGCGATATCGTCGATAGAGTCGTCGCGATACCGGAGCCGATGAATCAGACCGCCGAAGCGATCAAACCCGTACTTCGAAAAAGCGTGGAACATGCGCGCCCACTCCTGCAGGACTATTCCTACCTGCGCACCGTTTTCGAAAGCTTGAATCCCGCCGCCATCCATCGCACGACGGCCCTTCTCAAAGTGTTCGAGACCCTCGTGCAGTCCGAGCTCGATGAAGATTCTCTCGAGACCCTCGAGAACGTCATCCGCTTGAATCGCGCTCAGTACCGACTGCTCCAGCAGCTCGAAACAGAATACGCCGCGAGTCTGCCGCGTTTACAGCCTCTAGACCGTGTCGATGACCAAAGCGCCACTGTGGTCGCGGACGCCATCGAGCAAGCCGCGCCACCTGCGGAGCTCATGGAAGATATGTTCACCGTGCTCGGTTATTTGACGCTGCCTGACGCCTTGCCCGAGAACCAAACGCAACTCTTGCGGCGCATCGCGACGCTCACGCTCACCCCAGATGAGCTCGGATCACAATACGCGCTCTACCGGGACAAAGCGACAACGACCGAGGACCGTGCCCGCATCGCACGAGCACTCTTCGAACGCCTCGGACCGAGCGCCCTCGGACATGATGAGCGCCAGGCGCGCCTCCAGGCATCCCCCCTGCCGATCGATCTTGGAAAAGCGCTCACGGCCATCGGCTACCGGCCCGACGACAAAGATAGGCTAACGGTTTTCAAAGAGGAAGTGCGTAGCGCAGTCGAAGACGGCGACACCAAAAAGCTCGCCAAGGCGTTACGGGACATCAAGGAGCTGAAAAGTGCGGTCGAGCGCGAGCGTATCGAGCTCGGCGCGACGGGCACGGACGGTGATCCCTATTTTGTCGAGATCTGGCTCACGGAGTCGGGCGCTATGGTTGGGCTGATTTTCTTTCAGGAAGAGGGTTTCGGACCGGGTCCAGTCGAGACCATGAAGCTCGATCCGGGCAAAGGCAACCGCAAAGAAGCCGAAGAAAAGCTCAGGCGCCAGCTCAAGAATCAATCTCTGATCTATCAAACGTTTTACAGGTTATTCGCGCATCCCGAGCTTCTTAGCAAAGACCAGCGCCGCACGCTTCCTTCTTTCGTCAAGAAGCTCTACGAACCGGTCGAGCCGAACCGCCATCTGCTGCTGTCGCGCGTGCGTTACGCAAAAGAGCTCGTGGTGCTCCTCGATTCGTTCGTCGAGCTCATCGTGAACAGCAATAGCTCAGCAGCTAGCGAAGGCAAGGCCGCGCGGCAGGTGCTCGGTGGGCTGTCGAAGAAAATCACCGAGCTCATAGCCTCGACGGAAAAAGCTCGCGATCACGCCGAACTTTCCCGAATCTTGAAAGAGTACGACCGGGCACTCAAATATCTGAACACTGCCGTCGTCCACTCGGTGAACCCGTGGCTCGAGCGGCAAACCGCCGAGCTATCGACCGAGTTCGTGTTTCGCCAAGAAGAAGTGCTCGAGACGGTACGCGAGTACACAGCGCTTCACGGCATCGACTGGGAGCGCGACGTCGAAAGCTTCGAGACGCACGGTATTCGAGGGACGTTAGGCTGCCGTTCGCTCATGCGTCTGGCGGATGGGTCGTCGAAAGTCGTCCTCTTGAACTATCACCGGCGGCGCCAAGCGTGGCAGGTGCGCTATCTCGGGCCACGCGTCACCGACGTCGTGCGCGACGCGCTTCGAAAAAAGGGGAAACGCCTTCCCGACGACTATGACGAGAAGCGTGAGCAGCCGACGTTCAGCCTCGATGAACAATCTTGTCGGTTCTTCATGCTCAAGCGCGACGTCGCGCGGGTGGAAGCCACGCTCGTGCTCGATGGAGATCGCGACGAAAACCCATGGGACGTCGTTTTTCTAAAATACAACGACGAGGTTCTCGTCGATCACACGGCGTAACCTTGCTTAACGGTACCGTCCTGGCTTAAGCTCCGTCGTGTCGCAAAGGCGCGCTCTGCTTCTCCTGACATTCTTTATCAGCGGACTCGCGGCTCTAATTTTCGAGCTTGCATGGACGCGACTTCTTCTACTCTCCATGGGAACGACGGCCACGGCCGTCGGTATCGTGCTCGGCGCCTTCATGAGCGGGATGGCGATCGGAAGCGCTTTGAGCGGACATCCTCGCTTGGAGAAGCTCCACCCCATCTTGACCTTCGCCGCGCTCGAAGCGTTTATCGGAATCTACGCGCTCGCGTCACCGACGATTCTCGGTGCTGTTGGCAGTGTCTCCGGCCAAGAGCTTCGCTTTTTTTTCGCAGTCGTGTCTTTGCTACCTGCAACGGTGGCCATGGGAGCTTCGCTCCCGGTGCTCGTGCGCGCTCTTTCCGCTTCCTCCGCTTCCGGTGATACGATCGCCGTGAGCCTGGGGACACTCTACACAGCCAATACGGCGGGCGCGGTGCTGGGACCGCTGCTCGCGATCTTTTGGTTCTTCCCGAGCGTCGGTCTCACGGCGACACTCTGGGTCGGCGCCGGCCTCGATTTTCTCGTCGCGACGACGCTCGTCCTGGCCCATCGTCGTTTTCGACCGCCGCCCGTGCACGCCGTTGAAGGGAAGGAGAGCCCCGTGTCGTGGCTCGTGCTCGCCACCGTCGCGATCTCGGGTGCGAGCGCCATGGTGTACGAGGTCGCTTGGGCACGCACGCTTTCGATGGTCTATGGCTCTTCGATCTACGGCGTGTCGATCATGCTGTCGACATTCCTGCTCGGCATTGCTCTGGGTGCCGGGCTCGCGTCCTATCTTCTCCACCGCCATCCGACCGCGCATCCACTGCCACGACTGTCCAAGACCCTCGTGGCCTCGGCCACGCTCGCATTCTTTAGCCTCATCATCGCGAGGAGCCTCCCGTTTCTCTTCCTGAATTTCTACACGTCGCTCGAGGCCCGCGAGGGTACGCTTTTCTTGTCGCAGTTCATCATCGCGGCGCTGCTCATCCTCCCGTCGACCATAGCGCTCGGGGCCACGCTCCCGCTCGCCGCCGATGCCCTCCCCAAACCACGGAGGAGCGCCCACGTCGCCAAGCTCTATAGTTGGAACCTCATCGGCTCGGCGGCCGGCGCTTTCACCGCCTCGGTTGTGCTCCTTGCGAGCTTAGGCGTCGAGTTCACGATACGCGGCGCCGCCGTCAGCGCTCTCGGCATGGCCATCTTGCTTCTCGCGCGCTCCGGCCGGTTCTCCGTCCCGACCGCTGCGATGGCAGGCTCTTTCATTCTCATCATCCTCGCGCTCGATCCGAGCGGCGCGCGCCTAGTGAAAAGTTTCGGCGTCTATAGCGGTGCACAAACCTATGCGAGCTATGAGATTGGACAGCTGCGCGACATCGTCGCGAGCCACGAGCTGCTTTATTATCGCGACGGCCCGACAGCGACGGTCGCCGTGCAACAAATCGAGAACTTTCGTCTTCTGAAGATCAACGGCAAGACAGACGCTTCGAACGGGCCAGGTGACGTCGCGACGCAACTTCTTCTCGGCCATCTTCCGTTTCTCCTGAAGGACGCGAAGCGGGTCGGCGTGATCGGCTGGGGAAGCGGCATGACCGTCGGCGCCGTCTTGCGCCATCCGGTTGAGCTTGTCCATGCGTTCGAGATCGAGCCGGCCGTCATCGAAGCGTCGCGTTTCTTCGAGCCCTTGAATGGGCAACCCCTCGACGACGAGCGCCTCGAGCTCGTTCTCGGCGACGCGCGCAATCAGCTACGGCGCGGCGAAACGACCTACGACGTCATCATCTCAGAGCCTTCGAATCCGTGGATCACTGGCGTTTCCAATCTCTTCACGAAAGACTTCTTCGAGATCGCCGCCAAGCGGCTCGAGCCCGACGGCCTCTTTTGCCAGTGGTTTCACCTCTACGGCATGTCCGAGGAGTTGACGCGCTCGCTCATCGCGACGTTCCGCCAAGTCTTTCCACACGTCATCGCGTTTCAGGATCGCGACCTCATTCTAATCGGCGGCCGCAACCCTCTCGAGCTCTCGCTCGATCGGCTCGACGCGCTCTATCGCAACCCGGAGATCCAACAGAGCCTGACTCTCGCGCAGATGCAATATCCGAGCGACGTCCTCGCGAGCATGACGCTCGACGCCAAAGGCACGGCGGCGTTCTCGGATGGCACGAGGCTCAACACTGACGACAACATGTATCTCGAGCTTCAGGCGCCGCGCTCCCTCTATCGGAACGACATCGAGGCGATCCTCACTGCCATGCGCAAGCATCCTCCCGATGTCCTCGCACACCTCACCGATGTGGGATCCGAGGCCAAAGTTCGGATCGAGCTCGCGGCGTCCTACTTCACCGCGGAGCGGCTCGATGAAGCACTCGTGCAAACGGAAGAGGCCGTCGCGATCGAATCGTCTTTCGAGGGGCAGAAGCTGCGGGGCCAAATTCTGCAACAGCTCGGGCGTGACGACGAGGCGAAGGCGGCACTGCAGCACGCGCTCGAGGCGGGCGGCGACGATGCAGGGCGCCGCTTCGTAGAAGCGATGCTGCGCGCGCTCGACTCTCCCGTGGGTCATTAGGGGCCCTTAGCGTCCCGGCCAAGCGGGAGCTATTCGCTGCTCGGCGCGGCGTCCTCGTAAGCGGAGTGCTGCGGTAGTCCTAGACCTAGCCACCCGGGGCGCCGGCATGTGCTATTTTCAAGATGAGGTCGAACATGAAAGCCAAATGCTGGTTGTCGAGTCTTGTGCTCGTTTGTGCGAGCGCCGTTGCGACGGAGGCCGCCGGGGCGGTAGATACGTCGCTTTATCAAAGCCTTCGCTACCGGCTCATCGGCCCGTTTCGAGCGAGCCGAACCGTCGGCGGCGTGGGCATCCCGACGCAGCCGAACGTGTTCTTCGTCGGCGTGAACAATGGCGGCGTATGGAAGACGGACGACTACGGCCGCACGTGGAGGCCCATCTTCGACGCCGCACCGACGGGATCGGTCGGCGATCTTGCCGTATCGCCGTCTCATCCGAATGTCATCTATGTCGGCACGGGCGAAGGTCTTCATCGCCCCGACCTCGGCGTCGGCGACGGGATCTTCAAATCCATCGACGGTGGCGAGACGTGGGAGCATATTGGGCTTTCGGACGTACAACAGGTCGGCCGGCTCGTCGTACATCCAACGGATCCCGACGTGGTCTTCGTCGCTGGACTCGGGCACCCGTACGGGGCGAACGACGAACGTGGTGTTTTTCGGACCACCGATGGTGGCGCGAGCTGGGACAAGATCCTCTGGCTCGACCACAACACGGGCGCCACCGTGGTCGAGCTCGACCCGAGCAACCCGCGGACGCTATATGCGGGTCTGTGGGAGCATCGTGAAGGGCCGTGGGAAAACGCTCGCTTCTCGGGCCCCGGTACCGGTCTGCACAAATCAACGGATGGCGGCGACACGTGGGAGCACTTGACGGAAGGTCTTCCATCAGAGAACTGGGGACCGCTTTTCATCGGCATATCACCGAGCGACTCGGACCGGGTATACCTGACCGTCAGCGCGCGCGGCGGAGGGGGCCTTTTCCGCTCCGACGACGCCGGCGCAAGCTGGACGCAAACTTCCGACGACCCGCGACTCGGCGGTGACGTGCGGGTTCATCCCCAGAATCCCGACATCGTGTTTGTCGGAACGATTGCCGCCTATCGATCGGACGATGGAGGCCATACGTGGACGTCGATCAAAGGCGCGCCGGGCGGAGACGACTATCAACGCATCTGGATCCATCCGGAAAATGCCGACATCATGCTCTTCACCGCCGACCAGGGAGCCACGATCACGGTGAATGGCGGCCGCACTTGGAGCTCCTGGTACAACCAACCGACCGCGCAGCTCTACCACGTATCGACCGACAACCAATTCCCCTATTGGGTGTATGGCGGCCAGCAGGAAAGCGGCGCGATTGGAACGGCGAGCCGCGGCAATGGCGGCCAGATTTCGTTTCGTGACTGGATGGGCATTGGGGCGGATGAATACGCCTATGTCGCGCCCGATCCGTTGAACTCCGACATTATTTACGGAGGGCGCGTGATGCGCTTCGACAAGCGCACCGGGCAGACGCAGAACGTGGCGCCGGAAGCGCTACGCTCAGGAAAGTACCGCTTCGTCCGCACGATGCCTCTCATGTTCCATCCGGCCGAGCCGAGGATGTTGCTCTTCGCGACCAACGTGCTCTGGAAAACGATGTCCGGCGGCCAGGAATGGGAAATCGTGAGCCCGGACCTTTCCCGCGAGCAACCCGAAGTCCCGGAGAGTATCGGTGACTTCTATAGGTCCGAATTGGAGACGATGCGGCGCCGCGGCGTGATCTACGCGCTCGGCCCGTCGCCTCTTGACGCCGATACGATCTGGGCTGGCACGGATGACGGGCTCGTACACGTGACGCGGGATGGCGGCAAGACGTGGCGCGACGTCACACCGCCGGAGCTCCGTGCGTGGGACAAAGTCTCTCAAATCGACGCCGGACATTTTGATGTCGACACCGCGTATATCGCCATCAACGCGATTCGGCGCGACGACATGCGGCCGCACATCTATCGCACGCATGACGGCGGCGCCACGTGGACGCGTGTCGTGAACGGTCTGCACGAGATAGGCCCCGTCAACGTGGTGCGCGAGGACCCGAAGCAGGCCGGACTCTTGTTTGCGGGAACGGAACGCGAGACTTACTTCTCGAGCGATGACGGCGACACGTGGCAATCGCTTAGGATGAACATGCCGGCCTCTTCGATCCGAGACCTCGTCATCCACGAGAACGACCTCGTCATCGGAACCCACGGCCGCTCGATTTGGATCCTCGACAACATCGCGCCGCTGCGCGCGCTCGCTGATGTAGAAGACGCCGAGCGCGCCTTTCTCTTCGAGCCACCTACGGCAACGCGCGTGCGCTGGAACATGTTTGGCGACACGCCGCTTCCACCCGAAGAGCCCGCCGGTGAGAATCCACCGGACGGAGCGATTCTGGACTACGTCCTCACGCAAAGCGCTTCTGAAGTCATGTTGGAAGTCTTGGACGGGAGTGATGTGATCCGGCGCTACTCGAGCGATGACGCACCTGAAGAGGTGAACCCGACCTCGCTCCGGCACCCGACCTACTGGATTCGTCCGCCGCAGAGTCTCGCCACCGAGCGCGGACACCATCGTTTCGTCTGGGATCTCCGCCACGCACCTCCGCCACGAAGCAGAAGGTCCTTCGCCATCGCCGCCGTTCACGCGCGCACCCCCGAAAGTCCGGCCGGCCCGCTCGTCCACCCGGGCACCTACACGATCCGCCTCACGGTCGACGGAATAGTTTCCGAGCGAGAGCTCCATGTTCGCATGGATCCTCGGGTCGAGATCAGCGATGAGGCGCTGAGGCTTCAAACCGAGAACACAATGGCGTGCTATCGAGGCTATCTGACGGCACAAGACCTTCGCGAGGCGATCGAGGCTGCATCGCTCGCGGAAGGGGAACGGGAGGCGTGGAGCATACTTCGCGGCGCACACTTACCCGGCGCCGCCGACACGCTCTACGGCAGCATTTACGAAACCTCACCCGAAGAAGAGACGGTGACGGGACTCCAGCAGAAGTTTCTCTACATGATGACGCTGCTTCAGCAAGCGGATGCCCGGCCGACCGCGCAAGCGATCCGAGCCGTAGAGCAACTTACGGAGATGCTTCAGGCTCTCTCTCGACGCTGGACCGAGATTCGTTAGCTGGAAAGGTCGCTTCGACCCTATGGGATATCGGCTAAAATGGAACATATCATGAGCGATGGGACACGCAGTCGGGCGGCGCGTGAGAGAGCGCGGAAACGTCGTGACTGGCCCGTACGGGTATTTCGATTGGGCATGGAGCCCGGCGATGACTTGTCCGCTAGTACGACCGTCGACGAGCGGCTCGCAATGATGTGGCCGCTCGCGGTCGAAGCATGGACGTTGAGTGGGCGAACGCTTCCGGACTACGACCGCAAGAATATACCTGGACGCCTCATCGAAATGTACCGCCAAAACGACGTCCCTCCTGACGACAGTGCCTCTTCGTAATCTGAACGACGACTTCCGGGATTTGCTCCTGGAATTTGTCGACGCAGGCGTCGAGTTCGTCATCGTGGGCGCCTACGCTGTGGCCTATCACGGCGTGCCGCGAGCGACTGGAGACATCGATGTTTTCGTGCGGGCGAGTCGCGCGAATACGCAGCGCGTGTTCGATGGACTCGCCTCATTCGGAGCGCCGCTGGACAGCGCGGGTGTCACCGCGATGGACTTCGAGAGGCCAGGTATCGTTTATCAGATAGGGCAACCGCATCAGATCTCCGAGGACCAATGGAGTATCCACGACCCGCTCGCGTCGACCGCGGTGTACACTTCCTCGCTCGTAGTCGTGATGACCTCGGGGTCCGTTTCCTCGAGACCTTGCCTCCAAAGGGCCCAGCTCCCACCTCGGTTGGAGTGGAAAAGAACTTCCCGGCTGTCCGGCATCCAGGCACCTGATCTGTCGCTCCGCTCGTCCAGTGTCAGGCGGCGAACGTTCATGAGGGTGGCGCCCTCGTCCCTGAGCTCGCCGACGTAGATGTCGGACTGATGGCGCTCCAGAAGGTAACTCAACTTGTGGACCGTCCGCCGTAACGAAAAGGTCCTGGAAGTTGTAGCCGGCCAGTTGAGTCACCCGAGCGGGAGCTCCCTACGTTTCGCCCGAGTCGAGATCGATGGGCAACGCCCACAAGTTGGAGCTTTCCTCATTTGGGGGTAACTCTTGAAGCGCGTAAATCAAACGTCCGTCAGGAGTCCACGAGAAAGGGAGGAATCCTCTCCACTCTTGAAACAATCGTGGGTTCGAAAGCGCTACGTTCGCCCGGCCGCTCTCCAAATGGATGCTTTCGATGGTGAATGGCGAGCCCTTTGGCCCGCTGTGCCACTTGCCGTATGCGAGACGTTCACCGTCGGGCGACCACGCCAGCTCCACGAATGAGTCCTGTGCCCCAGCTTCGACGATCTTCCGGGGGCTCTCACCATTGGACCCATGACTTGCAGCGGGTGGCGAGAAAGTCGCGTCGAGGAACGCAATCAAAGAGCCATCCGGGGAGACTGCGGCTCTCCAGACTTTTTCGCGAAGCTTCCGCGACTCACCGCCAAGGATCGGGATTTTCCAGAGGCTCAGCACGCCATCCGCGACAGCGCTGAACAGCAAGTTGGTTCCCTCCGGAAACCAATCGACTTCCCGGACCTCGAAACCTTCCGGAAGAATCACCCTGTGCGTTTCTCCTGATTCCATGTAAAGGGGGGAGGACCCGCCTACTCTCCCTCCTCCGCAGCGATGAGCTCCTCGAGGAACTGTTTGTCTGCGGCGTCCGAGGGGCGAAACGTGTCTTTGGTTCGGATGAGCGTTCGCTTGCTGGCTATCGGGATCTTCACGCCATCAATCTCGACATATTCCTGATCCCGGGCGGCGTCCTCGTAAACCACATCGCAAGCCTTCGCGAGGAGGTCGACGACGACTTCATCCGCGATGCGCACGACCGAATATTGTTCAACGTCCGTGTCCTCGATCTCCGCTGCAGCGTTGTCGGCAAGAATAGCGAGGGCCGATTTGATCCTGGACACGTTCAGAGCGCTCGGTTCGATGAGCAGGTCGATGTCCTTCGTCGTACGGCCCGCACCGTGGGCAATCACCGCAAAGCCGCCGATGAGAACGTACTGGGCGCCGTGCTCGTTCAGGGAGCGGCAGATCCGGACGAGATCTTCGATCTGTGGCGTACGAGAGTACTCGCTATCGTCCTTCTCATCCAACGGTCCGCCTCCTCGAAGCTGGAAAAGTGGTAGACGCCCCGGGGCACGAGCGCGTCGACGGGCCGGAGTGCCGCCGCTGTCTTCAGAAGCTGTCGCGCGTCCTCGAGCGATGCTCTGGTTTGCTGGCGCACGCCGACGGTCTTCATGGAGAAAGTCTCGCCTCGTGGTCTCGAAGTCCGCTTCGTCATTGCTGAAACTAGAATACCGCATCGATCGCGGATCGTGCGAGCACTGGACGTAGCTCGCCATCGTGCCCACGTGCCTCGCGTCGAAGCCGGGATAGCAACGTCCCGGAACAATTCCGCTACCGGTCGCGGCGATGGCATCACGAAGCCTATGGTCGTAGGTCGGACGAACTCGGTGGGATCTCGTCATGCTCAACAATGGCAGCAATTCATATGGCCAGCCGGTCGCTCACCCGAGAAGTAGCCGTGCTGTTCAAACGATCATTGTGGAGTACGGTGAGCGAACGTTCGATAGACGTTCGCAGAGCTCTGTGCAGACCCAGGCGACGCACCAGATTCTGAAAGCGCGAATCGTGACGGATGGGATCCCAGACCGCGTTGGTATTTTGCTCGAGCAGGTCGTCCTCATGCCTCTCGTAAGCCGTCTCCAGAAATGTCGTCGCTTCGTCCGCGTTCCCACTTCCGGAGTGGACGGCCGCAAATCGGATCGGTGATACGTAGTGTTCACGCTCGAGCTCCTCCAGCTTCGCCAATACCTCGCGGGCCCTCATGGGCTCGCCGGCGCGGCCGCAATGAAACCAAGGCTCGACCAAATGGAGTCAGCCTCGGGGTTCTCTTCCACGAGCCCCTCGAGCGCGTCTATAGCCTCTAGGGTGGGCCCTTCAAGAAACGCCACCCACGGAGGGCCATCGCTCAGCCAGCCTGGATCCAAATCCGTCATCATCTCGAAAGTCGTCGTAGCGTCTCGATAGCGTCTCGCGAGGACATAGCGCCACCCCAGATTCTCGAGCGCAATCAGGTTCAGTGGGTCGAGCTGCACCGCCATGCACATCTGATCAATAGATTCCGGCAAGCGCCCCATGTCGGAGAGGAAAAGAGAGCTCCGAGACGATCGGCGCTCAGATCGAGAAAGTGCTCTTCGATGGCATCCAATAACGCGCCCGTCTACGCCGCCTTTGCAACCGCAGGGCTTTCCCGATCGGCCAGGCTCGGCGGGCACGATACAGCCGATTTTGTCGGTGTTTTTACTGATCCCCAACGACCTATCTCGAAGACAAGCTCGTTCGGCGAGCGACGCTCTCTCGCCAGGAACGTGCAATACGAGATCTCGAACTTCGCCGACCGGCGGAGGACGGTTCAGCGGATCCGGAATGCCGTCTCTGGCGAGCTCGACCCCGTTCCCATCGACGAGGTGTTCGCCTATTTGGAAATGCTCGTGCCGCGGACGTCGTTCGCTTCCTGGACGAGAACCGGTAGAACGCTGCGGCTCTCAGTCGGCCACCGTCATTCCCCCATCCTCTCTCCGCAGCTCCGCGTAGAGCTCGAGCAGCTCGTGGACGCGCTTCGACCACGAGAATTCTTGTTCCACAATCCGGCGGCCCTCATGGCCCCATTCCGCCAGCATCTCGCTCTCCGTGATGGCCGCGACGAGCGTGCGCGCGAGGGCGTCCACGTCGCCGGGTTCCACCAGGATCCCCGAAACGCCGTCGAGCACCTTGTCGGGGATGCCGCCGACGCGCGTCGCGATGACCGGTTTGCTGTGCGCCATCGCTTCGAGCGTGACGATGGAGCTTCCTTCGTATCGCGTCGGGTGGACGAATAGGTTCGCCCGTTTGTACAGCGCGTGGAGTTGCTCGTCGGATACTGAGCCAACGAGGAATGTCTTGGGAGCGATGCCGCACTTGTTTACCACGCGCTCGATCGTCGCGCGCTCTGAACCTTCGCCTACGAGGACCCACTTCCAGTGCTCTGGCATCTCCTTCCGGATCGCACCGAGAGCTTTCGCCAGATCCACAAAGCCTTTATTCGCTTCGAGGCGGCCGACGGATAGCAGCACGGTGTCCCTCGCCTCGAGATCGAGCACGGAGACTTCGCCGTCGGATCTTCGATCGATCTCTTCGATGTCGATGGCGTTGGGAATCACGGCAATCTTCTCCGGCTCGACACCGAGTAGCTTCTGCACCTCCTCCTGCATCGAGTGGTCCGGCGCGATCACGCGCGCCGCCCGGGCGGCGGCATAACGGATCGCGTTTCGGAGCGGGAAGTAGGCCGCTCGCTTGAGAGCCGTTGTTTTGAACTCTTCCATCCCATGCGGATGGAGCACGAGCGGAGCGTGTTTTCCGGCGCCGAGCCTTGCATAGCCGAACCCCGCGCCCCCATCCGCTTGGACGATGTCGGGCTCGAAGGATCCGATGAGCTCGCGCGCGGCGCGCACGCTCCAGATCAAGTAGTTCGTGTTGCGTTCGAGCACGACGAAGCCGGGACGGCGCGGCCATGGGAGCATTCGAGACGACGTGAACGTATAGGTCTCGTCGCGCGGCTCGGAGAGCTCTTGATGGGGCGGCTGTGTGAAGACCCGTACATCGCAGCCGGCGCGCTCGAGGTAGCGCTTGAGCGCGCCGGTGTGGCGCTCGAGTCCACCACGACCGTGCAAGGGGTGGATGGCGCGAGTGATGAGAGCAACCTTCATGGCTCGCTCACGCTCCGGTAGAGAGCTTCGATTCGCGGCAGCACGGCCTTCTCGGAGAAGACGGCGTCCGCGCGGGCCAAAGCACCTTGGCGAAGTCGCGCGGCGAAGGCCTCATCGTCGAGCACACGGGCGAGCTCTTGGCCGAGCGCTTCGAAGCCCGTCCCCAAAACACCGCTCTCTTCGTGTACCACTAGCTCGGCGCTGCCACCGGTGGGCTCGACCACGAGCACCGCGCCGACGGCGAGGCCGTCGAGGAGAACGCGCGAGAGTGGCTCTTGCCAGCGCGACGGAAAGATCACGGCGTCCGCGTGCTGCATCAAGGCGCGGGTTCGCTCTTCGTCGACCCAGCCGAGCCAGGTTACCTTCCGGCCGAGTCGCTCCGCTTCGCGCCGAAGCCCGGCCGACATGCTCCCGGAGCCCGCGACTACCAGCGGTATGTCGGTTTTAGCCGCTTCGAGGACCGGGAGCAAGCGATCCGGCGCTTTGTTCGGCTCGAGCTTCCCGATGAACAAGAGATAGCGACCGGGCAGGTCGCTTGGTTTCTCGAACGACGTGCCGAGCTCGCTCGAGAAATTAGGGATAACCTCGGGACGCGCAATGTCGGGCAGAGACCGCGCGACATGGCGGCTCACGGCCACGACCGCTCTCGCTTCCGCAAGAAGTGTCGCGCGCCTTTGAAGCTCGGCGCCGATGAAGGGCGGCACGAGCGGCGCGAGCGGCCACATCCACGGTCGCCGGCGGCCCGCGCAAACGACACGGCGTGTGTAGCTGCAACCCGGGCACTCTTTTGTCCCCGAGAGCATCGTCGACCAGATACAGCTCGGCCAGTAGTCGCGCACCGTCACGACCATGGGAAGCCGAGGCGCCGCGACGTGTGTCGCGAGGGCGGACAGCCAATGCTGCGCGTGGACGAGGTCCCACGCTTCTTCACCAAGCTCGCGCTCGAGTCCACGAGCATAGGCCGTCTCTCGCGCGCGGCTTCCCATGCGCGCGGCGGGGATCGCGACTTCGGACACCGCAACACCGTCCCACTCCGTTTGCTCTTTGGTCTCATGCCGGGCCACCACGACCCGCACATGATGCCCCCGTCCAGCGAGGGCCCGCGCGAGCGTCGCCGTCGACCGGCCACTCCCGCCGCCACCCGGTGGAAACACGTCCGTCGTGAGCAGGACGTTCATCGCTTCCCCGTCATCTCTTTCAGGATACGATCGAGAGCCTCACAATGCAGTTGCCAACTGTAGTGCGCTACGACACGCTCGCGTGCGGCGCGGCCCATGGCTCGGGCTCGGTCGCGGTCCTCGAGAAGCGAGCCGATCGCTTGCGACATCGCGGCGACATCGCCCTCTTCGTACAAAAGGCCTTCTTGTTCCGGACGGATGATGGCGCGTAGCGGCGGCACATCGAGGGTGACCACGGGCATCCCCATCGCCATGTACTCGAAGATCTTGAGCGGTGACCAGTAGAAGCCGAGCTGCATCTGCCTGAGCTTCTCGGGTTGATAGGGCGCGACGCCAACGTCACCCCTTCCCAAATAGCCCGGCATCGCGTCGTAGCTAACGGCGCCGGTGAAGAGAACGCGGTCGCGAAGACCGAGCTCGCCCGCGAGACGCCGCGCTGGCTCCCACGAAGGACCGGCGCCAACAAACAGAAAGAACGCTTCCGGCACCTTCTCCGCGGCGCGCACGAGCACGTCAGCCCCGTGCCATGGTCGAAAGCTTCCTGAGAACACTACCACCGGTCGATCCTCTGGAATATCTAGAGCGGCAGGCTCGACCTCGGGGTGGAACCGCTCGACGTTCGCGCCCCAATTCACCTGATGCACTTTCTCGGCGGTGACGTTATCAGGAATGATGGACGGGAGCGGCGTGACGAGTCTGGTGGCCTTCGCCGCCAGCTCGTCTCGGAGGCGACGCATGGGCTGGACGAGAAGCACGCTGTCGAGAAAGCTCTTCAATGAGCCGCGAGGCTCCTTCAGCGGTGAGTTGACCTCTAGAAGCGACGGGATGTTCCGCTCGTGCGCGGCTCGAATCCCTTCACCGCCAAAGTTGTAGTAGCGCTCGAGAACCGCGTCGATGCCGAGTCCATCGAGAAGCTCGGCGACTTGGCCCCGCGCGGTCCATCGGAAAGCCCGATGCTCGAAGAACATCTCGCTTGGATGAAGCGTGAAAGCGTCTTCGGAACCGTCGGGGGAACCGTCGGGGGAACCGTCGGGGGAAGCGTCGCCGAGCGCGATAACATGAACTTCGTGCCCGAGCGTCGCGAGACCGCGGGCCACTTCTTCGACGTGCACCGAACCGCCGGTTCGACCCGGCACTTCCTGGTCGGAAGCAACATAGAGAAGCTTCAAGCTTCAAACCGCCTCGAGAAGCAAGAAAAACGGCCCGGTGCGCACACGTCCAAAGAGCATCACATCGAGCTTCATCAATTGCGACGCGACCAAGAGCGGCGCGTGCACCCAACGGCCGACCTCGGGCTTCGTCGAAACGTGATCATGCCCATCGTGAATATCACCATCGCGAATGTCACCATTGTGATGCGGCGCTTTCTCCCGGTCTTCTCTCTTCTTCGCGCCGCCAAAGAAGTTGTGCTCGACGAGAGGCAGCATGAGGTCTTCGAAGATGGCCTTGAAGACAACATTGTAATAACGGATGCCGGCGATGCGGAACCCGGCGCGCACGAGTACGTCGTCGAGCTGCTCGTAGCTTCGAAGCACGTTCTGATGGTCGGATTTCCGCTCGCGCTCCGGCGCGTTATCGACGAGACCTCTTTTGTCGAGCCAACGCACGGTCTTGTTGACACCGCGCTGAAAGGCCGCGAGCCGCGAGCTCATCATCACGTGCGAGTATAAAAAGAGCTTCCCACCGGATCTCAGGACGCGCCGTGCTTCGGCAAGCATCGCATCGACACCCTCTTCATCGAGGTGCTCGAGAACATCGAGCGAGTAGGCTTTGTCGAAGCTCGCATCCTCGAAAGGAAGCAGGCGAATATCGCCGCGCGCCAGATCCACCGTAGCCATGGGCTCGGGCGCGAAGTGCGCGCCGGCATCGATCCCGACGAGTTGGCCGCAGCTCGGCCGGGTGAAGTAGAGAAAGCGGCCGTTCCCACAGCCGATGTCGAGGATGCGATCGTTGCTCGATGGCCCGAGCATCTTCAACATCATGTCCATCTTGATCCGCGCGGATAGAAAGAGCGGGCGGATAGCGTCGGTACGGTAAAGGAACGCATCTTCCGCGTATTCCGTGAGGCTCTCGAACGTACCGGCCGGCGGCCGCAAGTCGAGATAGCCTCGCTCCGCGAGTGCCGGAAAGAGGCGACCGCAGCTCGGGCAGCGCATGCCTTCGTCATCCGGTTCGAGCTTGGGCGTGCCGCCGTTCGCCTGGGCCCGACAGGCGGGACATTGAAGCACGCTCTTCAAATATTCCGAGATCATTGCGGGGCGTCCCCGCGGCCGCTTCCCGCAAGCTCGTCACGCGCCACGAAATAGCGGCTCACGACCGAGACCAACCGGGGCGGCACCTCGTAGATTTGATTGTGAACGATGTCGCTCCATACGAGACGTTGGCGATCCATCAGTCCGAGGCCGAATTGCACCATCAGCGCCACGTTCCACGCCACGACGACGCTTGCGAGCGCGGCAACGCCGGCACGCCTGACGTGCGGCACAAGAAAAGCGAAGAACGCCGCCCCCCACACGGCGAAGATCACCGTCGCCCCAACAAATCGACGGGCGCCAAAAGCCCCCGCTTGTGTCCATGAGTCCACGGCGCCGGAGATCCAGACTTGCGACAAGAGACCAAGAAAGAGTGCGACCCCCGCCTCGCGCTCGCGGCGCAGAAACAACAACCCGCCCGCCGTGAATAGCAGGAGGACCGGGCTCCAAAAATAGAGGCCATGTTCAGGAGAGAAGAGGACTTGAAAAAAATGCGGTGAGTACCACGCCATCTTGTTTTGCACGTGCGACGATGGCAGCGGCTCTCCGTTCAGAATCTGATACACGACGAGTTGAGGGAGGAAAACGAGAAAAGCGGCGAGCCCGAACGCCGCCAACCGCTTGACGCGATCCTCCGTCGCGACCGCCGGGACGAGCGCAGCCACTGCGAATAAAAAGTCCTGCTCGCGCACGAGCGCCATGAGGCCCGCCGACGCGCCCCAAACCGCCCAGCGGGAAGCGCTTGGCCGGGCCTGCACCCACGGCCCGATACTGAAGAAGACAGCGACCGCAAACAAAGAAGCCGCGTGGCTCATCCCGGGTGCTATGTACATGTAATAAGCGACGGGGGTGCCCCACCAGAGGACGAGGATAGCGAGGAAGCACACGAAGGGCTCGGCGAAGCGGCGGGCGAGCCGATAGCTGAGAAAAAGACCGATGGCGCCATAGAGCGCGGAGGCGAGCGTGACCAAAAGCCGATAAGTCTGCGACATACCGTCCGCGGCCACATCCACGCCGTGGCTTCCAACAAAAACGAGCCCTGCATGGGCGGCGACGTAAAAAGGCGACCACAGCACGGCCGTGCCGATGGGGGCAAAGTTCAGCTTCAAGCCGGTCGCCGTCTCGCGATCGAGGAAGGTCTCTTTGAAGCCTTGCCGGCCGTCCGGATCCTCTTCGTAGAAATAGGTGTACTCGTCGGTAAAGTCGAGGTCGAAGTCGAAGAGCACCGACGGTAGATAAGAGAAATATTCCACCGCGTCCGATTCGGAGATCCGAGGGCTCACGAGAACGAGCGAGCCGAGAAGCAGTACTCCTAAAACTAGCTCCGTTTTGTCCCGAAAGATCTTCATGAGGATTTTCGGAGAAGGAGCTCCAGGTTACTAATAATGATGTTCTGGGTGAACCCGTTCCGCTCGAGCGCGCTCCGAAGAAAATCCGGAAGGTTCCGGGCGAAAAAACCGCTCACATGGCGCTCTTCCATCACCACGTCGAAGCCGACTTTCTCGAGCCATCGGTGGACACCCGACACCGTCACTTTCTGGATCAGATCGTCCTCTTTGGTCTCGCCGCGCTCCGCCATCAGCTTGAACGTGTTCGACTCTCTCGGCTCTTTCAGCCATCCCGGCCTTTTTCGGGCGATGTAGAAGTTCAGCCTGAAGGCCCAGCTTCGTGGCAACAGAAGATGGATCGGGATCGGGATGCGCAGCCTCGAGAGGTGCGCGCCGGCAAAACTGAGATAAGGCGGGGTCTGAAGAAACAAAACGCCATCGGGCCGCAGCACGCGATGGCATTCCGCGAGATAGGATTCCGGCAAACGCACGTGCTCGATGACCGAGTGAGACAGCACGATATCGAAGCTCTCCGCGGTGAATGGAAGCGCAGCGCCGTCGCCTTGCACGAAATGCGCATTATCGATCTTACGCTCGCGCGCAAACCGCACGCCCGCATCACCGAACTTGTTCTTGATATCGAGCCCGATAGCTTGATCACACTCCTCGGCGAAGGACACGGCGATGCCGCCCGAGCCGCAGCCCGCGTCGAGGACGCGGCCTTTTACGTCGATACCGTCCCGTTCGAGCCGCTTCAGGATCTTGGCGCTGCGGTAATACTCGAAGAGCGCGTAGTGATAGCTCGAGCGGAATCGGATCTCTGCGTGCTCGCGGATGGCGTCGTTTCTGACCTCACGCAAGGCAAGCCTCGTAGAGGTCGAGATAGGCCCGGACCGCGGTCGCCGGACGCAGCTCTTTCTCGATACGCGCCCTAGTCGCTTCCGACGAACGCGCGGCCCGATCGAGCTCGGTGCGGATGACTTTGGCGAGAGGCTCGATTTGCTCCCGTGGAACGATGCGGACATCGTCGGGAAAGAGCGCGCTGAGCTCGACACCTCCTGGGTGATCGGCCGAGACGATGCGAAGGCCGCACGCCAGCGCTTCCGCCGCCACCGTGGGAAAGGCTTCGAGTCTCGAAGGCAGCACAAAGAGATCCGCGGCGTAGTAGTAGCGCGGAAGCTCGCGGTTGTCGACGAGGCCGAGGAGCGTGACGACGCGCTCGAGCGAAAGCTCCCCGATCAAACTCTCGAGCTCGCCGCGCGATTCGCCTTCTCCCGCAATGAAGAGCTTGGCGTCTGGGAATTTTTGGAGCACGAACGGCATCGCCTCGACGAGAAAACGCTGCCCCGCCAGAGGATGAAGCCTCTTGACGTTGAGAAGAAGGGGGCCTTCGATGCCGAGCGCTTCGCGTGCTTCGCGGCGTTCGCCCTCGCTCGGGGCGCGAAAACGATCATCCACAGGCGGGTAAATGATCGCGGGATGTTTGGGGACGATGCCGAGCTCGATGGAGCGTTCGAGCAACAGGCGACTGTAAAAGGTCACATGCTCCGCGTTCTCATTCATCCACAAGAACGGATCGATGAAGCGCGGCTCGTAGTGCCAGATCTCCGTTCCGTAATGCGTGAGGACGTAAGGCAAACCCCGCCCGCGGGCGATGGCCGCGGCTGCCTGGTTCATGAACGTATTGCTGTGGATGTGCACGACGTCCACGCCCTGAAACGCGTCGCGCGCTTTCCTGCGGACCGCAAACCACGTCTCGAGCTGACTCAAGCGAAGCTTGCGGCAGAGACCGTTGCGCGGGCGCGGGATGTAGTGAACGTCGGCGTTTTTTGGAAGGCGGAAGCGTGGCTCGAAGGCCATGAGCCGTACCTCGTGGCCGTCCGCGACGAGCCTGTCATGCAAAAGCTGTGGCAAGAGCGCGTTGGCCGCCTGATCGGGCGGAAGATGCGGGGTGACCATGCAGATCTTCACGCGTTCACCCACACCTCTCGGAACTCGCGGAAGGTCGCGCCCCGCGCGCCTTCTTGCGTCAGAAAGGCTAAAAGTGTCTCGAGCTCCCGATAGAACCGGTCCACGTCATCCCGGGTCTGGTTGTACGGGCTTCCGCCCGGAAGAAGCTCGCTCGAGTGAAAAATGATGTTCGCCGTGGGCGCTTCACCATCCAAGACCCGTCGTGCGAGCGCGAGCATGTCTTCCGTCTTGGAGTAGGAAGGTCGAAGCCAGATGGGTCTTGTGATTCGAAGAAGCCTCAAGGCCCGCCGAAACGGATAGGCGCGCGTGACATCGGCATAGGCGGTTTGCAGGATTCTCGGCCATTTACGATCGAGCGCGCTCGTGATGGGGATTTCGAGAAGTGTGCTCTCGCCCGGGCGGCGCGGATCTTCGCGGCTCAAGAAATAGGGCACGAGCGGCGCCCCCGCGAAGGACGGACCGCCTTTGCGCTTCTCGTTGAAGAACGGGTCGACGCTCGAGTCCACGAGATAGCCTTGCTCTTCAAGGATCGAAACGTGCCAGCCGGTGAAGCCGTTTCTTCCAGCGCGGTAGGACACGGGCGCTTCGTGCGCGACCTCCGCGACCGCGTCCGTCAGGACTTTCAGCTGTTCGCGAAAGTGCTCGGGCGACAAGTTCAACGGGTACAGATGCCCGTCGGCGAGCGGCGGCGTCGACCACGGATGATGATGGGTCGCGATCTCGGCCCGTCCCGTTTGTGCGAGCTCGCGCAACACTTTCTTGGCGCCGCCATCGACCGCCATCTCGTGCGTCACGAGATAGGTCGGCGGCACACCGTAGCGATCGCAGAGCTCTTGAAGACGCGGAAGCTCATAGACGTTCTTCACTGGGAGCGCCTTACGCGCGTTCGGCTCCCACTGATTGTCAGCTTCGGTATCGACTCCGAGAAGGATGCGCGTCTCCATCAAGCTTCCCGATCCTGATCGGAATCTCCGAACGTGACGTGCCACCGGGACGTGTCGCGGAAAAACCTCTCGTCGACGTGGTCACTTCGGATACGCACGCAAAACTGCATGGGGCTTTCGAGCCGCATGAAGCCTTTATTGGCGAGCCGCGAGGCGATTCGGCGATCGAAAGTGAAGGTTTGCATGCGAGCCGCGCCCCGCTCACGCGCCCAAGCAAAAGCCTGGTCGAGCAGAGCCCCTATCGTAGCTTTGTCCTCGGGATAAGCAAGGAGGTCGACGAGCAGAGCGAGTGGGACGCCGTTTCTCTTCGTCAACCGCAGGACGATGTAGCCCGAGAGCTCGCCGCCTCGGTGCGCCTCGAAGACGTCATAGTTGACGTGCGGTACAAGGCGGTACTTCCACTCGAGGTAGCGCGCCTTGCGTTCGGCAATGAAGTCGAAGTAGGGCGCGACGCGCTCCCACAGTGCGTCATAGGCATCGTCGAAGGGTTCCACGGCTGGACGCGTCTCGACCGTGTGGCGAGCACGGGTCTTGCGCTCAGGAAAGACGAGCCAGAAGAACAAAGACACGAAGGGCGCGAGCACAGCCGCACCGGCCGCGCCGAGACGGCGTTTCAGAAGGCCACGAACGTCGAGCACTTTCGAGAAGCAGGGAACCGGGCCGACATCCTCCCAGTTCAGCTTCCTGAAGAGCGTATAAGAGGAGACCGACAAGCCAAGCCCTAGCGAAGCCTCTACTTGCTGGTCCCAGTAGAGAAAGAGCCGCGAGCCAATGCCCTTTCGCTGGAGGTTGGGGCCAACCATGACGTCCATGCCCCAGGAGGCTCGCAGGATCTTGTCCAGAACTTTGAGCCTAACCGGCATCGTCGCATATTGGCCGAGCACCCGATCGCCTTCTTTGGCCACCCAGATTTCGGGGCCTTCGGGCGAGCAGTTCGGGTTGTCTTCGTACTGCCAGCGCCAGCGCTCGCGGCTGTTCTCGGTGGCTTTCGCGCCAAAGACCTCTCGATACATGGCTTCGAGCGGGCCTCTATCGGCTTCCAAGCGTCGCGCGATCGCGATTTTCCCTCCCCGGCGGCTTGCAGCCGTCATCGTCGGTGCAGAAGACATGGTCGAAGAAGAGGATCCTAGCACGAGGCTCGTGCTGGAGCACCGCGGCGCTCGGTTCCTAATCCGGGGGCATGACGAGAGCGAGGATCACATAGACGAGGATGCCGGGAAAAGCGGCCGAGCAGATCGAGACCAGCACATAGGCAACCCGGACAATCGTGGGATCCCAACCGAGCCACTTGGAAAGGCCGCCGCAGACACCGAGGATCATGCGGTCGTTGCTCGAGCGCATGAGCCGATTCGTGCTCTTCATCTCACGAGAAGATTACCACAAGACCTGTTGAACCAAGGGTCCGCGTCCTTTATCCTCTCGTTTCATGGGCTGTCTCGTCGGTTGCGTCGCACTCGCCTTCCCCCGTTTGGTGCTCTTCGTCATGTTCCTGACGAGCACCTATATCGGCCGCGCTTACGAGACAAACCTTTGGCCGGTGATGGGCTTTTTCTTCATGCCGCTCACGACGATTGCTTATGCCTGGGCGGTGAATGCGAACGGCACGGTGACGGGCGGCTATCTCGTCATCGTGGTCGTCGCCGTCCTCATGGACCTGGGGACGTCGGGTAACGGCGCCCATCGCGGCGCCAAGCGGTGGGAGTAGCTATGGGTTGGGGAAGAAATTCAGCCCCGTTACGAACGAGACAATCACCGCGATGGCGGTGAGCGCGATGCAAACGACAGCGATGAGCAAGTGGTCGCCTCGCTCCGGCGTTAGCGGGTCGAGAAACTTCGCCACAAAATAGCCGCCAACGAGCCCGCCGAGATGGGCCTGATTGTCCACGCCGCGCATCACGATCCCGAAGACCGCGAACATGATGGCGTAGTACTTCATCTGTTGCTCGAGGGCGGAGCTTCCCGTGCGCCGACTGTAATACCAGAGCGCGCCAAGGAGCCCAAAAACCGAGGCGGACGCCCCAATGGTGAGCCGCGCTCCCGCGAGGCCGACGAAGGATAGAAGTGATAGAAGCCATCCAAACGGCAAATATGGGTAGATCAGCATCGCCACGCTGCTGAACGTGAACCCGGTGATACAAGCCACGGTATAGATGATGATCATCCGGCCCGCGCCGTAATACTCCGCGACGGCGGGCGCGAATCTCTGGACGATATACATGTTGAAGCCGATATGCATGAGCCCGCCATGGAGCCAGCCCGCACTCAGGACCGTCCACCAGCGGCCGAGCTCGAACACGGGGATGTGGCCGCTCGCCCCGAAGATAAAGAGCGCGTTGGTGCTCGGGCTCAGCATGCTCATGAGCCCGCCCATCTGGATGCCTGAGGGGTCCACCGCGAGCGTCGCTATGTAGAGGAAGACGGAGCCGATGATGACGAGCTTGACGAAGCCCATGTCGCGGCCGAGCGCACGGATGGCCCCCCCGAATCCCCACATGCTGGGATTGCTGCGCCCGCAGTTGAAACACGTCTCGTCGTTGATGCCCACGAGCCTGCCGCACGAGGAACAAAGGGCGGAGCCGGTCTTTTGTCGTTCGAACATCCTTGGTGGCATTCTAGCAGGCTCATGAAGAATTCACTCGCCTGCGCTCGGTCTCCTCGGAGCGAGCCGACTTTCAGCCTATTCGCGATCCGGGAAGCACTGCCCCTGTCGAGGACTTTCTCACATTCTACACATGGCCCGCGGACTCGAAAACGGGCCAACCAGTGAATTGGCTCACCCTGCCTGTGGCTGACAAGCGATGGAACAAGAACCGGTCAAACAAGGGGGGCTTCATACAGGAAGCCACGGGCTGGAAGCCCAGCATTCTCCAACCCGTGGTCTACCTAGCGAACACTAAGCACGCGAATAGAATCGACGTGGAAGCGATGGATGGATACGGGCGAGGATCTCGTAAGCGATGGTGTCAGCCCAAGTCGCAACTTCGTCCGCGGTGATGGAGGCGCCGTTCTGCTCGCCGATGAGCACGACCTCATCTCCTGCGACAGCGTCGATGCCCGTGACATCCACCATGCACATATTCATCGCGACGCGGCCAGCAATCGGAGCGCGCCGGCCGCGCACGAGCACAGCGCCGTGATTCGAGAGCCCGCGATCATAGCCGTCGTAATAGCCTAGCGGCAGGACACCGATCCGGCGATCCGACGTCGCGCGGAAGGTAAGGTCGTAGCCAACCGTGGCGCCCGCCGGCACGGTCTTCACCTGCGCGAGCCGACACTTCCACGAGAGCACGGGGCGGAGGTCGAGCCCTTGGGCAGCGGCCCTCGTCTCCTTCGACGGCCAGATGCCGTAGAGGCCGACCCCGACACGTCCGAGTGTCAGGCCACCTTGATCGTGGAGCAGGACCCCTGCGGTCGGAGACGCATGGATCACGGACGGCTCGAGCCCTTGCTGTCGCATTAGCGTTATCGCGGTCTCGAAGCGAGCAAGCTGAGCTCGAGAAAAGGTCGAGCTCGGGTCTTCCACGTCGGCGAAGTGCGTGTACGCGCCTTCCACTTCGAGCCCTTCGAGACCCGACAAGAACGTCGCCCACTCTTCGAGCTCATCCAGGCTGACGCCAAGGCGATGCAGACCGGTCTCGATCTTCAAATGAACGCGAGCCGGACGGCCGAGCGCTACGGCCGCCTTCGACAAAGCCTCCGCGACATCGCGGCGGAAGAGTGCTTGCCGGAAGCCAAGCTCGACCACGCGTTCCGCTTCTGACGTCTCCGTATGGCCGAAAATCAAAATGGGTTTTTCGAGCCCGCGAAGCTCTTCCGCCTCCGCGAGCGCGTCGACGGCGAGCCAGTCGACGTGGTCTCGAATCGCCGGCGCGATCAGGGCAGCGCCGTGTCCGTAAGCGTTGGCCTTCACGACCGCCATGAGCGCGTGGCTGTCGAGGCGTAATCGGAAGGTTTCGAGATTGCGGAGCAAGCACTCGCGGTCTAGCTCGATCCACGAGCCCGTCATTTCTCTATTCCCAAATCAGACGCCTACGGTTCGAGAGCCCAGATCTCGATCTTCGGCCCTTTGCGTGAAAGCGACGCTCGTGGTGGCCAGTCTTCATTGTCCAGGTAAGGAGGCCCGTTCGCGTCTTCGAACGGGGAGACGGTGTGGAGCAACGTGGCTTCCCGCGCCACGCGCTCGAAAAGGGCCGTGACTTCGGGAGGCGGCGGCGCGGGAGGAAGCCGCAAGACGACCGTGGAAACACCGAGCTCTTTGAGGGGTGAGAGGCCCCCCTGGAGCGCGTCATAGCTGACATGGATCCGGTTGAGCTCGTCGCCGTTTCCGAAAAAATAGAGCCCGTAGGAGGTGGTCTCTCGCTCGGCGACTTCGAGGAGCGAGGCATATTTTCCTCGGCGCGTAAGCTCGCTGAGCCCGTCATTGGCTTCGAGGCTCTTCCTAAAGCTCGCGGCGGATTGCGGGACCGGCACCGAGTAGGACTGCAGCGCTAGCGTCTCGCCTGAGGGAACGTTCTCGACGATCCAACGACGTGCCAACGTACGTGTGTCGTCCTCGGCAAGCAAGCGGTCGACCTGGATCGATTGATAAAGCGGCAGTAGGCACGCGAGCCCCGCGACGAGCCCCGCGACAGCTTTTCCAAAACGGGTCTCGAGGCTCGCGATCGTGAGGCCGGCGAAAGTGGCCAAGCAAGGCAAGATGGGGTTGAGATAACGCCCCGCGAAAAACGTGTAAGTAATGAACGCGAAAAAAAAAGCTGGAAAAACGCCCCAGAGCGCTAGCTCGGCAAGGCCGCGCCGCCAGGCGAGGAGAACGCCCGCGACGGTGAGGCCAACGAGCAGATAGCCGAACCCTTGCGTAAGAAGGAAGTCGACATAGAGTCCGAGGCTCGGGAAGATCGTCGCCCCCATGTCGAGGCTGCGATCCACGACGATCTGCCGGTTCGCCCGCATGTGCTCGAGCGCCACGGGAAGACGGAGAACGACGAAAGGCGATAGTACAAAGAACGTCACCGCCGATACCACGCCCGCGGCGATAACGTGCGAGAACTGCTCGAGCCGCCGACTCGCCCAGTGAGACGCCACAAATGCCGGCGCGAGAAAAATCATGTAGTAGTGCGTCGCGAAGGCGACGCCGAGTGCGACGCCAGCGACGCCGTAAGCCTGGAGCGTTTTTCGGTCGATCGCGCGATCGATGGCCCAAAGCGCGAGAATCAGAAGAAAGCCACTCGGCACATCGTGCTTCAGGTAGTGCGCGTCCCGAACATTGAAGTAGGCGACCGCGACAAAGAGAGCGCTCGCGCGGCCGGCGGTGCGGCCAAAATGTTTGGCCGCGAGGTGGTACGTGAGCACGACCGTAGCGAGCGACGCGGCCACGCCCACGAGGCGCCCCACGAGGTAGAAGTCTGTCGGGTCGGTAAAAAACCGCTCTTGAAACGCGCCGAGACTGTCGTAGCGGCCGACCGCCCGGCCCGCCACGTAGAGCGCACCCATGACGCCGAAGAGGAAATAGAAAAAGAAGCTCGGGTAGAGATAGTAGCCAGGGTCGAGGCCGCGAGCGACCGCGAGCGACCGCGCCATGATGTTCACTTCGTCCGGGTTGTAAACAAAAGGAAGCCCGTGGTCGATACCGTAAAGCCGCAGCACCGCGGCCACCACCAAAACACCGAGGAGAAAAGGGTCCCGCATCGACGATCAAGATCAACAATAAGAAAGGCGTAACGCAAAGGCGCAAAGACGCAAAGACGCAAAGGAAAAGAAAGAAAGAAAGGTCCGCTTGCGCGCCTTGCGAAACTCTCTCATTTCGAAGTTAATGAGCCAAATTTGGCGACAAAAAGCGTCTCCTCTCATGTTCTTGTTTTTTCTTGTTTTTTCTTTGCGCCTTTGCGACTTGGCGCCTTTGCGTTACGCTTTTCTTAATATTGATCCTGGCTAGGAATCAGAAAGATAAGCGATCACGCGCTCGAGAATCTGCTCGAGGCTAACCGTCGGCTTGTAACCGATGAGTTTTTCGATCTTACCCGTATCGGGAACACGCCGCGGCATGTCTTCGAAGCCCTCCTCATAAGCTTCTTCGTAAGGCACGAGGACGATCTCTGACTTGCTTTTCGTCATCGCTTTCACCTTCTCGGCGAGCTCCATCATGCTCACTTCTTGCTGCGAGCCGATGTTGAAAACCTCGCCCACGGCATCGGGGTGATCGATGAGGCCAAGCAGGCCGCCCACAACGTCGGAGACATCCGTGAAACAACGGCTCTGGGTTCCGTCGCCGAAGACCGTGATCGGCTCTCCCGCGAGCGCTTGGCGTACGAAGTTTGGGATAACCATTCCGTAGCGTCCCGTCTGCCGCGGCCCGACCGTATTGAAAAGACGCACCACGACGACCGGAAGCTTCTTCTCTTTGTAGTAAGCAAGGCCGAGAAACTCATCGATAGCTTTCGAGCACGCGTAGCTCCAGCGGCCTTTGTGGGTCGCGCCCAGGACGAGATCCGAGTCCTCTCGAAACGGGATGTCGGTGCTCTTGCCATAAACTTCCGAGGTCGAGGCGAGGATGACTCTCTTCTTCTTCTTGTTCGCGACCCTCAGCACGGTCTCCGTGCCGTGGACATTGGTCTCGATGGTGTGCACGGGGCTCTCGACGATGAGGCGCACACCGACGGCGGCAGCCAAATGAACAACGACGTCGACTCGGTCAACGTGCTCCGCGGTAGAGGGCCTGTTCAAGACGTTGTCGATGGTGTAATGAAAGCGCTCGTGGCCCTTGATGTGGTCGATGTTCTCGATGCTGCCCGTGGAAAGATCGTCGAGCACATAGACCTCGTCGCCGCGTTCGAGAAGAGCTTCGGAGAGGTGGGAGCCGATGAAACCCGCGCCTCCCGTAATGAGGAGCTTCACAACCAACGACCTCCGTTTGCCGGACCCTTATTGCCCGCCTTTTTCATCACTTCGTAAACCCGCGTCGCGCCCCGTGCATCGACGAGGCGGGCGCCCGCTTCACTCATTCGTTGGCGCGCGTCTCGATCCTTCAGAAGCGCTCTGGCATGCCTGCCGATCTCTTCCACACTGACATCGGTGCCGAGGCCGAGATGCTCGACCGATCCATAACGAGAGAACTCGTCCATCCGCTCCCGCTCGCGCCGGTTCTGACAAAGGACCATGCCTGGACGGCCGAGAGCGGCAATCTCGAATACGGTCATCCCGCCGGAGCACAGCACGAGGTCGGCTTCCGCCAGGATATCCGCCATATGCTCGACGTTTTTCAAGACGTCTGGACGGTAGGAAAGCTTTGACACGAGCGTCTCCAGTTGCTCGCGATAGCTGTAGGCAGGGCCGAGAACGACCGTGACTTCGACCCCAGGGATGTCGTCGAGGGCCTCGAGCGCCTTCATCGTCAAGTTTTGCGGGTCGCTCCCTCCAAAGCTCAAGACCACACGCTTGCCATCGTTCGGGATCGTCATCGACGCGCCGGCTTTCTTTTGAAACGAATCACGCAAGATCGCGAAAGCCGGACCCGCGTGGTAATCGTCGAGCTCGACCTCGCTCTCCTGCATCGTCGCGATGATGATCGAGGCGAGCTCGGAAGGGTTCTCGATATCATCGAGCGAGTCCACGAGGTTTACTGTCGACGCGCCCAGACCGGCGAGCGCGCGCAAGTAGTCTTCTTCCAGAAAGGGACGGTCGTTGACGACGATGTTGGGCGAGTAGTCCCGGATGGCGTCGACAATGGACGTCAACTCGTCGCCGGGCGCTACCCGCACGGGGTAACCGAGCCGGGCGATGTGCTGGACGCCTTCGGGCGGGTCGGCGCGCATGAGAAAGCAGAGATCGGCGTGCGGGGCGATCTTCGTCAAAGCTTCCGCCACCGCGAGGCTCCGGAGCACGTGACCCATCCCCATCTCGCCGCCGCCGTCGACGCGGAAGAGAACCCGCGGCAGGTGGACGAGCTTCTCGGCGAGCCAGAAGTCATAAATGTCATGGATGGTGAGCGCCGACATCTTGTCCATGAGGATGTGCCCGACGTTCTCGCCAAGCCTCAGCTCGGAGTCGAGTACGTCGCGCCGCAAAGCACGGATGGCCCCGTCTTCGTGATAGAGCGGCTCGAGCTCGTTGCGACGCTCCGCCCGCTCGAATAACGGCTCGAGCTTTCCCCGTGGCCGATGCCAAGTGAGTGCCCGCACCTCGTTGAGTGAGATGACGGCATCGAAGCCCTTTTGGATGAGCTCGTCGATGGCGGCGTCGATCTGCTCCGCGCGTCGAAACGGGGACGTCGCCTGGAGCGTCACGACGATGTCGAAGCGGGTGTCGCTATCCGCTTCGACGG
>SMYC01000265.1 GCA_004356105.1 Acidobacteriota bacterium
TCTTGTTCGGGGAGAACTCGCTGCGTCACGCGCTGAAGGAGTACGTCGCCCATCATCACCAAGAGAGGAATCATCAAGGCAAGGACAATCACTTATTGTTCCCCCAGCCCGCGATCGCTCAGACTGTCGGTCTAGAGGGCGCCATTCAGTGCCGTGAACGGCTTGGCGGGTTGCTCCGTTTCTACCATCGGGAAGCTGCATGAATATCTTGACCCTACGAGGATGTGGGGATAAGAAAAAACTTGCTCCAGAACATGAACAAAAGGTTCTGACGGGTAAGAGGCTAAACGCGGGTCTTTACGAACTCGACTGCGGTGGAACCTGAATCGTAGGCGGTGGTATCTGCGACCGCCCAGAGCCAGAAGCCCGGGCGCGAAAGCTCGGTTGGGCGGCGTAGGCCCCCGATGTGGATTTTGTTCGAATCGGCGGCGCCGACAGGCGTCGGCGATTTGGCGCGGCGGCCCGTGTCGAGTGCAAACGGCGGCTCCTTGAAGCACGCGAGGAGGGCGCGCTGCTCGACGGGAGCTTCGAGCTCGACCCAAATCGAAGCCGAATATCCGTGGAACACCGGTACCTGAACGAGGCTCAGCGAAAGGGCGTCTTCCATGTTCGCGAGCCTCGCGGTTTCGAGGGCCACGCTCTCGGCGAGGGCCACCGACCGCACGCCCGAGCCAGCTAGCTTCACATTGAAAGCGACTTGCTCTTTGAAAACCTCCGTAGGAGGTGACTTGAAGCTGAGAAGGCTTCTGACCTGCTCGTGCAGCTCCTTCACGCCGGCTTCGCCTTCGACGCCCGCCGGCAGTAAAAGCGTCGCGCTTGCCCGCGCCGCCGAGAGAGATTCCCGTGCGCGACGAAGCGTCGTCCCCACCAAATAAGACGCCATTCTCGGCACGACGAAGAGCCGATCGCCGGAATCGCCGGAAGCCGTCGGACCCTTCGCGCCGTGCACGACGACCGGTGCTTCGAGACCGATGGCGCCTTCGACGATCGAGAGAATACCGTTGCCACTCGCATCGACGGCCAGCCGGTTGAAGAGATCGCTATCCTCCCCAGCGAAGAAGATCACGTCGAGATTCGTGAAGAGATCCGGATCGAGAGGTTGTGTGATCACCACGTCATCTTGAAACTGCGTCAGGGTCGCTTCGCCGTCGACGTCGCTCTCGAAGAGCTTCAGCTCGATGACGGGGAGAGCGCCGTCGGAGAGAAGCGAGCGGACGCGGCTCCCGAACGGGCTTCGCGGGTTGACGACGCCGACGCGAAGCCCTCTCATGTCTCTTTCGGGTCCGCTTGCTCCGCTGCCGGAACTTTCGGAACCCTGAAGAGAGACGAGAGCTTCAACAAGAGCCCGCTCACAAGATAGGTCGAGGCGAGAATCAAGAGCATTGCTTGAGGAAGCGTGAAGACGGTGACAATGAGCAATGCCAAGAACAAGACCGTCAGATGCGGCTGCCGGCGGCGAATGTCGAAATCCTTGAAGCTGTAATAGCGCAGCTTGCTCACCATCAGAAGTGACAGGACGAGCACGAGCACGAGCAACGGCAGCGCTTGCGAGCGCGATGTCATCGGCTCCGGAAAGCGGTAAACGATAGACGCGACGACGGCCGCGGCAGCCGGGATCGGAAGGCCGATGAAAAAGCGCTTATCCGTCGACGATTGCTGGATGTTGAACCGCGCGAGACGCATCGCGCCGCAGATCACGAACAGAAATCCGATGAGCCACCCCATGCGGGGCCACAAATTCATCCCCCATTCGTGGGCGAGCACCATTGGAGCAATGCCGAACGACGTCTGATCGGCCAGCGAGTCGAACTCTTTGCCGAAATCACTGCTCGCGTTTGCGAATCGGGCCACCCGACCGTCGAGCGTATCCAAAAGGATGCCGAGGCCTATCAAGATCCCCGCAAGCGCGAGCTCGCCGCGGATGCTGCTGATGATGGAGTAAAAGCCGCAGAAAACATTCGCGACGGTGAACGCGGCCGGCAGAAGGTAAACCCCTCGGCGCGGAAGCTTGCCGTTTCGACCTTTCACGGTCTCTCCGCGATAACGGTTTCCCCACCTTTGACTCGGTCTCCTACTTTGACGCGAAGCTTGATCTCCTTCGGAAGAATAACTTCCATGCGTGAGCCAAACTGGATGAGGCCAAAACGCTCGCCGCGCTCGAGCTCATCGTTCTCCTTTTTCACGCAGACGATTCGCCGCGCAACGACGCCCGCGATCTGCCGGACGATGACCGTGAGGTCTCCGTCCACGAGCTCGAGCTCGTTCTGCTCGTTCTCCATACCCGCGTCGCTGTTGTAGGCAGCGAGGAACTTCCCCGGCGAATAACGGATGCGCCGCACCACCGCGTGCAAAGGCGAGCGGTTGATGTGCACGTCGAAAATCGAGAGAAAAATGCTGATTTGCTGACGGTCGGGGTCGCGCTCCGCTTCGCCCACATAAACTACTTTGCCGTCGCCTGCCGAGACGAGCAGCTTTTCATCGGGTGGAGGCACCCGATCCGGGTCGCGGAAAAAATACGTAACGAAGGCCGCGAGGACGAAAAACGGGATGGAATGAAGAGGGCTCGGGGCCAAGGCGACAACGAGGCAACCAAGGGCCACGAGGATACCAATGTAGCGGAACCCCTGTCGTGCAATTCTCATGTTTTGGACCGATTACGATGACTCTCGACAGAAGGTCGGTAAGACGGACTCGGAGGCCGGAAGCCGTTAGTGGCTTCGAACCATGAACGCCATCCGGTCTTTGATGACAAGCTTCTTCTTCTTGATCCTGACTTCTTCTACCTTTTCGTCGGTACTCAAAAATAGCTGCTCCCCGAGAGTGCTCAAACGCTCATCGAGCTCGCGATGGCGCTGGAACAACTGCTGGAACTCTTCGCACTCCCGCATGAGAACATCTTGGGCAACCTGAGTTACGTTGTCGATCAAGGGCTTCCCTCCTTGCATATGGCCGGGCCGGGGTTAACTTAAAAATATCACAGCCTCTACGATGCCTGCAAGAATCTTCATCCGGGCCGACGCCACGAAATTCGCGACAGCGTCAACGCTTCACTTGATTTTATATAGAAAGTAAGTCGATTTACGCCTTGCAATATCCGGGCGGCAGGCACCAAGACTTCAGCACGTCCCTCGGCGCCGAGCGTGAGCTCAGAAAGCGGACGGCCGTTCAAGACCAGCTGCGCCCCGCCGCCGGGAGCCCCTTCAAACAGAAGACGATAGGGCGCGGGCTCGACGAGAGCGACGAAGATTTCTGCTTCGACGCCGCGAGTGCTCCGGGTCGTCACCCGCCCGCGGCTCGGCAGGGTCCAGCCGCGCCCAAGGTAGAGCGCGTCGTTGTCGCCCATACGGATATCCACGTTATTCGAGAGCACGAGCGCGCCTTCTAGGTCATAGGTCGCGAGTGGGGTCCCCGAGGCGAGCGCACGCCTCAGAGCCGCCGGCCAAGAGGGCGGATAGCCTGTCCGGTTGTAGACGAGCTCGATGCCATCTGCCGCCGCTTGCCGGAACGAGGCTGGCCTATCCGGAGGGATAGCGCCTCCGAAATAAACGCCCATCAGCATCGCATTCCAAACGACGAAAGGCCCAAGGAGAGCCGCGGTGGCCACGAGCGGGCGGCGCTCCACCTGCCAGACGATCCATCGGAGCGACACGGCAATCCCGAGCGCAAACAAAGGAAGCGCGGCGTCGAAACGACGCGAGCCGAAAGAAGCTCCCGCCCACCAGTCATAGACCGAGGCGTTCACGTACCACGCAACGAGCATGGAGACGAGAAGCGACCCACCCAGGACCGGCTGCCGACGAATATAGCCGGGGAGGCCGAGAAGACCGAGCCACAGCACAGGCGCCCAGGACAATAGACCGTGGCGGGACGAAAACAGAACCGCCTCGAGCTCCGGCGTCGTCCAGTCGATATAGCCGCCTCCCTGCGGGATGAGAAAAAAGCTGCCATAAAGGGCTTTCCAGTACAGAAGTTGCGGCGAGAACACGAGAAAAAACGCCGCTCCAGCGGCCGCGATCTCGCGTACTCTCGGACGTCCGTGCACCGACCAGCTGACGGCGAGCGCCACGGGCACAAAGACAACATTTTGCCAGCGCATGAGGGCGACAACACCAGAAAGCGCGCCGAGCAGAACGAAGCCTTTCACGCCAGAAGCACCTTCGTGCGTGAACAGAAGGAATGCGGCGACGCTCGCCATCGCCATGGCATGCGACATCGATGGCTCGAATACCATGTACCAAATGTGGAAGGTTGCGAGCCACACCAAGAGGGTCGAGACAAAGGCGATACCCGAAGGAAAGTAGGCGCGAACGAAGCGAAAGAGACAAACGACGCCGACAAATCCCGCCGCCACGCTACCCGTCGCGATCGCGGTGAAATAAGGATAGCCGAAGCCCGTCGGGCGATAGAGGCCGAGCTCGCCAAGAAGGTGCGCGAGCACGAACCACGGGAGCCACAGGAGCGCGGGCCCGATACTGAAATTATTGGGAAGTCGCCCCGTCTTCGTTCTCTGAAAGTAAGCCGCGGGCGCGCCGAGCACCCGATACTCGTTCTCGAAGTCGAGATCGCCGTCCACGACAAGCGAGTGCAGCGGCGCGTAATAAAAAATGCCGTCGCTCGCGACCCGCTGAGGCTGCAAGTAGAGGGCGGCTAGAACGAGAGGCAGAACCGCAAGCAGATAGGCTTCGAAGCGCTCCTCGCGCGACTCCCGCGACCGCGCCCACAACAAAACGACGCCTAAAGTGACCGCGGCGAGGGCGACGACCCAGCCGCTCCAATGGTCGCGAATGGCCTCGGGCAAAGACGGCCTGAGAACGCCTACCGCCACGAGCGCGCAAAACAACAGAGTCAGAAGGCGCGAAAGCGTCATCGCAGTCTTTTTTGCAGGAGGACGGCGTCCTCGCGCGGTCGCGAGTAATATTTCTTGCGCTCCCCGACGACGCGAAACCCAAGGGTTTGGTAGAGCTTTTGCGCGGAGACGTTGCTCGCGCGAACCTCGAGCTGGGCCGCTATGACGCTGTTGAGCCTACAGTCCTCGATGGCGCGCAGAAGCAAATGCCGCGCAAGGCCGCGGCGGCGGTGCCGTGGATGCACGGCCACGTTTTGGATCTGCAGCGTTTCGAAAACGATCCAGGAGATGCAATAGCCCGCCACCTCCCGCGCATCATCTGTCGTCACGGCAACTCTAGGATGTGAGAACCCGTTCTCCTCGATCTCGTGCGTGAAGGAATCGCGCGGCCACGGGTTCGAGTAGCTCAATCGCTCAATCAGCTCGACCTCGTGGAGATGATCGGTGTTCATCGGCATGAGGGCGTAGCACGACAAGAGGTCGATAGCGCTCACGACGTGGCGTCCTTCTGATTCAACTGGGCATCGGACGGACGGATATAGAGCGCGTCGAGGCCGCCGAGAGGCGCACGCTCGCCGCGCGCGAGCATCTTCGCCCCGAGCCGGGCGATCTCTTCCGCGATGAAAAGGGACGGCTCTTCCAGTGTGACGCCCTCGGGATATCGGGCCTCGAGCAACGCGCGGTGTTTCAGAATCGCGCTCCCCGCGATGAGCTCGGGGCTTTCCGGAAGCTCGTCGAGGAAGCGCTCGGGAGCCACGCATCGCGGCTCTCCTCCCGGAATCGCACGCTCGCCGTCCGACGTGTAATACCGGCCGTAGACGTCGCCGCGATAAGCCCCGGCCAGCGCAACGATGAGGCCGCGGCGGCGGCGGAAACGATGCGCCGTCGCATCGAGCGTCGACACCCCGACGGCTGGCCGATCGAGCGAATAAGCGAGTCCCTCGACCGCCGCGATCCCGACCCTGAGCCCGCTGAAGGAGCCCGGGCCGATGGCGACGGCGAACGCCTCGACATCCTGGATTGTCTTTTCGACGCCCGCCAGCAGGGCTTCGATGGACGGCAAGAGATTTTCGGCATGTCTCGGGCGTGCCGTCCGGAAGCCGAGGATCCCTATCAGCTCTTCGCCCTCCAAAAGAGCCAAGCTTCCA
>SMYC01000266.1 GCA_004356105.1 Acidobacteriota bacterium
CCAAAGCGATCATCGCTTGGAATCCCGACACGAATGAAGTTCGTTCCGGGCAGGTCGATGCGGGCCCGGCATTCTCCTACTGGCTTCTGAAGTTCGACGGCGTTTCCGGCAACAAGGACAAAGAGCTCGCAGACCCCGCGGGCTACGGCCTCATCGAATACGCTTATTACAAGATGGCGCTCGAAGCCGGCATCCATATGAAGGAATGCCGCCTGCTCGAGGAAAGCCATCGCCGCCATTTCATGACGCGACGTTTCGACCGCACCGATTCTGGCGCGAAGATTCATATGCTGTCTCTTGGCGCCATGGAACATTTCGATTTCAAGAAAGCTGGGGCTCACTCCTATGAGCAAGCCTTACGCACGATCCGCGAGCTCGAAATGCCCATGGACAATATCGAGGAACAGTTTCGCCGTGCGGCATTCAATATCGTCGCGCGCAATCACGACGATCATGTGAAGAACATCGCCTTCCTGATGGACCGAGCGGGAACGTGGTCTCTTTCTCCCGCTTTTGACGTGACGTATAGCTACAATCCAACGGGAGAGTGGACGAGCACGCATCAAATGACTCTCAACGGCAAGAGAGACCATTTCGACTTAGAGGATTTCGAGGCCTGTTCGAAGAACGCTTCGATGAAGCGTGGGCGCGCTAAAGATATTCTGCGGCAAGTTCAGGACGCGGTCTCGAAGTGGCGGGAATTTGCGAGTGCAGCCGGTATACGGAACGACGTTGCCGACAATATTGCCAACACCCATCGCATGGATATTCTGGGCTGATGCCGATGCACAAACGCTCAGCTCTTCGTCCGTTCGCAGCGACTTTGGCGTCGCCGTGGTCGAGCGGATGAACGAGGTCGGGATGGCTGTCGACGTCTCTCATTCCGGCGACCAAACGACGCTCGACGCGTTCGAAGTGACGAAAAAGCCGGCCCTGTTGACGCATGGCAACTGTCGCGCCCTCGCCAACCACCCGCGCTGCAAGACCGACGAAGCGATCCGCCAAATGGCGGCGACCGGAGGCGTCATGGGGATCACGGGCGTTCGCATGTTCGTCAAGACCGAAGAGCCAACGACGGTCGAGCACGTTCTCGACCACTTCGACCACGTGCGCGACCTCGTCGGCGTCGAGCATCTCGGCATCGGCAGTGATATCGATCTCGACGGCTATGACGACATGCCAGCGGAGCTCAACCGATCGCTTCGCGCGGGCTACAAGGGAACCTACGCGTTTCGGGACAAGATCGACATCGACGTGCTCGCACACCCCAAGCGCGTCTTCGATCTGACGGAAGGCCTCATTCGACGCGGCTATAGCGACCGGGATATCGAGCTCGTTTTGGGCGGCAACTTCGAGCGGGTGCTGGCAGAAATCTGGAACGTTTGACGCAGCTGAAATCTGCTCAAGGATGCCGACACACCACCGTGCTGACGTTCGGCGACGCTCGTAAGGCGGGCGCCTGACGATCGTTATCGGGAAAAAGATTACCGGGAAGCCGTTTCAACATCATCGCCATCGCGAGCCGCTCGCGTGGAGAGAAGCGCTCGGGCGCGGCGAGGCGGCGCACGCCCATGATCTCGCGCCGGTCCGGCGAGTGGTTGAGACCAAAGGTGTGCCCGAGCTCGTGCAGCGCGGTATCCGAGCGCGCGACCTCGACCGACCTGAAGATAATCTCGCACCGCGTGATGACGAGGCGCGTACGCCAGCAGCGGGTCAGGGCCCTGAGGTTTTCCGAAACGATTTGCGTATTCTCGGGCTCGACCATGAGCGCAACGGGCATCGCTGACGGGTCGTCGCCCACGTTATAGGTGATCTCACCTCGAAGCGCGTCGGTGATCTCGAGAGCGGCGGAGCGGAGGGCGACCATCGCGCGCTGGTCGCCGGCAAGGACGCCGTCCGGTATCAAGGCCACACGCGGCGTATCGAGGCTAGGACGATCCATGGGCTCGGCCGCACCCGTACTCTCGAGCGTGGCACTGTCGTAGACGAGAGCCCGCGAATAGTTCGCGTCCATTCGGGTGGGGCTTTCGGAAGGCCAGAGCTCGAAGGTAGTGACCTCGCCTCGACGCACGAGCGTTTTCCTATCGAGAAAGCCGGTCGCCTGGATGTCCACCGTCGCGCCGTTCGGTGCGAGCTCCGAGAGTAACACCCGACCGGCCCCGTCACTGATGAAGTCTCGGCCCGCAATCACGACGCGCGCCCCTGGCACGGGCTGACCGGTCTCCCCGGAAACGAAGCTCAAGCTCGTACCGGCAACGAAGCCGAAAGAGGTCGCCGGGGCGGACAGATCCCGACTAACGGTCGAGGGACCAGCGGGACCCGAATCCCCGCAGCCCCCGAGCGGGACAAGCCATAAGGCGAGCAGCCATCGTTTCATGGCCCGGATATCCTATTCGATTTCGCCAAGGGGCTGTTGGACGATGCAATCGAATGTGACATCATTTGCCTCGTGACGCTCGAAGCCGGAAAAAGACTGGGCCCTTATGAGATCGTCTCGCCTATCGGCGCGGGCGGAATGGGTGAAGTCTACAAAGCGCACGACACACGGCTCGACCGCACCGTGGCGATCAAGGTGCTGCCCGAAGAGCTTTCCGACAACCCTGAGCTCCGCGAGCGTTTCGAGCGGGAGGCTCGGGCTATTTCGAGCTTGAATCATCCTCACATCTGTACCCTCTATGACGTGGGCTGCGAAGACGGCGTTGATTTCCTCGTCATGGAATATCTCGAGGGTGAAACGCTCGCCGAGCGGCTTCAGAGAGGCGCGCTCCCGCTAGATGAAGCTCTGCGCTATGCGATTCAGATTGCCGACGCGCTCGACAACGCTCACCGGCACGGCGTTGTCCATCGGGATTTGAAGCCGGGAAACATCATGCTGACCGAGGCGGGGGCGATTCTTCTCGACTTTGGGCTCGCCAGCCTTCGCAAAGGCTACGGCGGGCAAGCCTCACTTTCTTCCGTTTCTACTCGGGCCAAGCCTCTTACGGAGAAGGGGGCGATTCTTGGGACGTTTCAGTACATGGCGCCGGAGCAATTGGAGGGGCTAGAGGCAGACGCGCGAACGGACGTCTTCACTTTTGGCGCTGTTGTTTACGAGATGCTTACGGGGAAGAGGGCCTTTGAAGGTGAGTCTCAGGCTAGTTTGATTGCGGCCATTCTAGAGCGTGAGCCGACGCCTCTATCTTCGTTGCAGCCGATGACCCCACCGGCTCTCGAGCGCACCGTCAGCAAAGCGCTGGCGAAAGAGCCGGACCGGCGATGGCAAGATGTGGGGGATTTTGGGAGTGAGCTTCAGTGGATTTCTGAAGGCGGCGGTTTAGCGGTCGTTCCCGAACCAAGCCACTCTCGGCACGTTCTGCCGTTGGCCATCGCGGCCATCTTCGGCGCTCTCGTGAGCGGTCTTGCCATTGGACCATGATGCGTCCATTGTTGCCGCCCGTCACGCGCAGCACCCTGCTCCTTCCGGACGACATCACCTTGCTGCAACGACCGTCGTCTCCGGTAGCTCTCTCGCCCGATCGTGCGCGAGTGGTATATGCGACGGTCGGCGACGGACTCTACCTCCGCGCCCTCGACGATCGCGGAGCCCGTCCCATTTCCGGAACCGAGGGGGGCCACACTCCCTTTTTCTCACCGGACGGACGGTGGGTTGGCTTTTTCACCAACGAGGCTCTCAAGAAAGTTGCCGTCGGTGGCGGAGCGCCTTTGGTCCTCAGCACGATCTCGACGAACACTCGCGGCGCGACGTGGGGGCCTGATGGAACCATTGTCTTCGGGACCCAGGGCCCACTCTTCGAGATCTCCGCCAGCGGGGGCACGCCGAGAGAGTTGACGACGATCGATGTAGAGCGACACGAGGTCGCCCATCGATGGCCGCAGTTCTTGCCGAATGGCGCTGGTCTTGTTTTTACGATCCGTTCATCCGGGGGCTGGGGTATCGCTGCTTTGTCACGAGAGTCCGGAGAAGTCCAGCGGTTAGACCCGCTGGGACAGGGCATTGCGGCGGGTTTCGTTTCGAGCGGCCACCTCGTCTTCGCTCAATCTGATGGGCTACTGGCCATACCGTTCGATCCGAAGACGCTCACGCTCGAGGGCGATCCCATCTCCGTGCTCGAGAATGTGCGGACAGCCGGCATCGGAGTACCTCACCTCGCTCTCTCAGAGAACGGATCTCTCGTTTACGTGCCCGGCAGTCAATCCGAAAACAGACTCGTCTGGGCAGACCGCGACGGAGCGTCTACGGTGGTGAGTGACGGTTGGGGCTCGCTCTACAATCCCCGCTTGTCTCCCGACGGCTCTCGCGTCGTCGTCGACGTTGGCAACATTGGCGGGGGTCTCTGGGTCTACGATCTCGATCGCGACACCCGCACGCGGCTCGCGGAAGGCGGCTCGTATCCAGAATGGCACCCTGACGGAACTCGAATCACGTTCTTGGGAGGCTCCTTAACTTGGGGCAACCTCTTGTGGAAATCCAGTGACGGCAGCGGAGACATAGAGTCCCTCACGGACGGAGAGTTTTTCTCTAACGGTGTATGGGCCCCCGATGGCGCAACCATGGTTTTCTTGCAACGCACCAGCTCCGGAGTATACGATCTCTGGTTGCTTCCGCAGGACGGCGAACCCTCACCCCTTCTTGAAACACCCTTTGATGAGCGAGCACCGAGATTCTCTCCTGACGGGCGATGGCTCGCCTACCAGTCCAACGCGTCGGGCAGAATGGAGATCTACGTGCAACCCTTTCCCGGCCCCGGCCAAAGGGAGCTCCTTTCGAGCGATGGCGGAACCGAGCCCATGTGGTCCCCCGACGGCCGTGAGCTCTTCTACCGCCAACTCGACCAGATGATGGTGGTGCCCATCGAGAGCGAGCCTACGTTTCACGCAGGAAAAGCGCAGCCGCTTTTCGATGCCGGGCGATTCGAATCCGGGTTCGGAAACTATACCAACTACGACGTTTCGCCCGACGGCCAGCGGTTCTTGATGATCGAAGCCGAGGGCGACTCTGGGCCGGCGCGGCTCCACCTCGTTCTCAACTGAACGGAGGAATTGAAACGCCGAGCGCCGGTAGAAAACTAGCCACTATCTGGAGGAAACACTTGGGACTTGGTTATGTAGTCGTTTTGGAGCGCGAGCTCGAGGGGATCGACCCGCGGAAGATCGACGGCCGCGCGCTAGCCGCCGAGCGTCACACGCTGGACGCGGCAGCGCATGAAATGGATCTTCCCGGCCTCGGCGAGTTCGTCGCATTCTCGCACGACGAAGCGGAAACCCTCGCCGCGGACATGAAATTCGACGCCCCCACTGGTGGCGACCCGACAGGACGATGGTTCTCCTGCACAAGCGGCCTCGAGGTGGTGGACGCCATCCAAGACTTTATCGAGGAGAACCCGGACGAAGTCAGAGA
>SMYC01000267.1 GCA_004356105.1 Acidobacteriota bacterium
CGGAAGCTTCAGATCTTCTTGATGGGATCCGCGCATGTAAATGCGCTCGTCGCCCTCGTCGTTCTCTGGTGGACGGTTGGAAATACTATTCGCGCATCCCCTGGCTTCACCTACGAAGTCAGCGAAAGAGTGTACGCGACGTGCTACTACTTCCGAAACAGCTGGTTGACCTTGTGGACCTTCTCTTGCTTTCTAGCCGGGCTAGGCTTTGTATTCAGTCCCATCGTGGTCGGAATCCTGAGAGTGATAGACCCGTTCCGTCGAACCGGAAGCCTCGTTCTTGGCCTGGACGAAAGCTACTCCCCGAAGAGCGAAAGAGCTGATGCGATAGAACCTATCCACGGAGAGAGTTGGACCCCTTACACACCACCGCTCTCAGTGGCGCCTCGCGAAGCGGAATCGCTAGGAGAAAATCTCCCCCCCTCTCTAGCCGTTCAACTCCCGAGTCCAATAGAATGGATTCCCTTCGTGCTTCTCTATGTCGCGCTCGTGACCGCTGCGCCCTTCGTGATTCCGTTCCTCATCAACGGCCTCGCACCGGTGGTAGCCGCTATAACTGCCTTCTTCTACTGGAAGAAACGCGCTGATTTCTGGGACCTCGGCACCCGAAGCAACGTATCCATTGCCCCTTCCGCCCTCACGAGGGAAGGCAAGATCCGCCGCATCTGACGCGGACTCTATAACTCACCCAAGACCAGCGAGCTACGCGGAGGAATGCTAGCCCCCGATTTCGTCGAAGCAGCCCATGCCATTGCACGGAAGACTGGAACCCGCGTCCAACCCACCGGCGCGTTCGCCGCGCACCTGCTGGGTCTCTCCGCACCGGTACCGGCCAATATCGTTTATTTGACAGATGGACTTTCGCGCGCCATCCGCGTTAGGGAACAGACCATCAGTTTCAAACATACGACCGCGAAAGAGCTCCTGCCCGAGTAGAAAACAGCGATGGTCGTCCACGCCCTTCGCTTTCTAGGCAAAGAGGCCGTTACCGATGAAGTGATTCAAGAAATCCGGAAGATCCTCACGCCGGCGGAGCGCAAACGCTTGCTCAAACACGCAAAGTACACATCCACGTGGGTTCCCGATGTCGTGAGGCGAATCGCAGCGGAACCGCCCAAGGACAGAGTCGCGCGCCTATCTTCCGAACAGCGACAAGAGCCGTTCTCAGAAACCGCAGGCAAGATAAACCTGCTTCCGGTTTGATCGAGAAGGACTTTTGGACCTGCTGGACGCTCAAACGCGTCTTCTCGAACCCAGGATTAGGATCCCACCTCCTCTCCAAAACCGAGAATCGTATTTGTTCTCCATCGCAACGATCCTTCGCGCAAGCTCTTCATTGCCGCCAATCCAACGCCTCAGTCACACGAAGGCCCGCATGATCGCGATATTCACCTGGACCGCCTGCTCGCTCCGAAGGACACTGGAAAGCATCAGAATGCCGTGTTCCGTGAAGGCTCGGGGGTAGTATTTCCGATGTTGACCGCGCGTCTTTAAGGTCAGGAAGATCTGAGGAATGCGGCCTTTGAGAATTACCACCCAACCAGAGTCATACCTAGGGGGGCGCTCGAGCTTCTCTTCCACTACCGGGACCCCTACGTGCACATCGAGGAGGGACGCGCCGAGCTCGAGCCCAAGTTCTACATCTCGGGCCGTGGGCGATCACGCCATCGGTATCCGGGAGTCGAACGATCCTGCGCACGGGCGTGTGCTGCGGCTGGACGCGAATGGAAACGTGCAAGCGCTGGTTCGGGGCTCGGACCAGTGGGGGGCAGTGCGTCTCGAAGCGGACATCCTCTTTCCGGACGATGCAGATAACTACCTCGAGATCGTTTATAACTACGAGGCCAGCGACGGGCGTATCGACTTCGGCGGTCTCTACATCAAAGGCAACGGCAGCTACATCCGTGCCAATCCCTGGTACGACGGAAACGCGTCACGGCTTCTCTACGAAGAATACATGACGCCTCTCGAGGGAGACGACGCGGTTCAAATCGATGCCTGGCACCACATCAAGGCTGAAATCATGGGTAACGTTTGCCATCTCTACGTCGGCGATGCCGATGTGAGCTCCTGTTCTGTCTCGCGGTCCCACCGAGCGAGCTGGTAGCGGCAGCCGAGGGCGTCCGTAGCCTCCATGCTGGTCGAGTGGTTCCCGATCAGGCTTCGGAAGTAGTACTTCCAGTAGCCCTTGCCGCCTTCGGTGACCTCGACGCGGAACAGCTCGGGTGCTCGGTCGCGATTCGATTGGCTTTCTCCGGCGAGATGCACGCATGGCCGAGAACGACTCGGCGCGTTATGAGGAAACGACGCAGCCTGGCCTCGGTCGTCGGATGGAGGTCACGAAATGCCGAGCGAGAAGCTGAGGGTCTCCACTTCGCGCATCAGCTCAAAAACTGGACAAGTGCCTATCGAGAAGATATCTTTGTTTGTCTTATCAGGGGGGGTGAGATACCTTTATTAGTTACTATAAACCCTGTCCGTCTTGTTAGTGCCCAGCACGGGAGAGAGATATGATAAGAAAATTCCTATTCACCCTGACGCTCGGTGCGGCGCTGGCGTTTTTAGCCGGCCCGGTTGCCGTCTCAGCCCAGGACTTGGAGTCGGTCGAGCCATTCAAGGTCGGAACCTTTGTGATCGACAATGCACCGACTGTCGGCCTCGTCATGCGCGACGACCAGCTGATCGTCGACATCGTGGCCGCGAACCGAGCCTTGGAACTGATGCCGCAGTACAGCCACGTGAGCATGCCCGAGGATATGCTTGGGCTCATCGCGCAGTACGAGTATGGCCTGAAGTACCGGATCTACGAGGTCGTGAACTGGCTCGTGGACGAGAACCTGCTGAGTGGCAGTAACCGGCCGAGCTATGTGCACCCGGTTAACTCGGTGGACACCATGGCCCCAATTCAGTATCCGAGCAAGCTCATGAACGCGGCCGTGAACTTCTACACCCATGCCTGCGAGGGTTGCAACGACGATGAATTTCAAGCTCGCCTCCGCGAGCGTAAGGAAAACCGCGGCGTTCCCTACCTGTTTCTGAAGCCCACCCGCGGAGCAATCATCGGCGACGGTGAAGATATCATCATGCCCTTCGGACGTGACCGGATCGAATGGGAAGTCGAGATGGCCGTCGTCTTCGGTCGCACAGGCAAGTACATTTCCTCGAGCCGCGCGTACGACTACGTGTTCGGTTACATGGTCGCGATGGACATCTCCGATCGTGGCGGACGTCCGCCGGGTGGCTACGGCTCCGGTTCGGACTGGTTCGTCGGCAAGGGCCACGACACGTTCGCGCCGCATGGTCCCTGGATTGTGCCAAAAGAGTTCTATGGCGATCCGATGGAGCGCCTGCATCAGACGTTGGTCATCGACGGCGTGACCGTTCAGGAGGCCAGGGCTGGCGACATGATCCATAATATCCCTGAGCTCATCGAGTACGCCTCGTCGCTCATCACGGTCTTCCCCGGTGATGTCCTACAGTGCGGGACGTCGGGCGGAACGGGCGCTGGTCGAGTTGAGCGCGCGACAGGCTCCGGATACCTGGTCGACGGTGAGACAATCAGTGCCACCATCGAGGGAATCGGCACGCTGACCCACACGGTCAGGGTCGAGAATAACGTTCCGGACGACCTGTCCGGTGCGCAGTTGCCTCCGGTCAAGTCGTACCGGCCCGACCGTTAGCGGCTGAAAGGGCCCTTAAGAAAAGGGGACGGAGGGATTAAATTTTACTCCCTCCCTCCCCTTTAATTTTAAGCGTGATCTGTTCCCGATTTTCATTGTTCTCCAATACGAGGCACGGCCGACGGCCCTCGAAGTGCATCACGCCGGATACAGCCCACGCTCCGTAAAACCCACTCCATCGGATCGTAGAGGCTGTTATAGCTGTAAGCGTAGCCGTGCGGCCAGCGGTTGACGATGATGGCCACGATGTCGCGTGCCGTCTCGAAGCCTCCTCCTAGAACGCGGCCGAGCTGATCGCGAATCTTTTCCTCGAAAGTCTCGAAGCTGGTATTCAGTAGGTCCATGCGCCCGATTCGGTGTTCCTCCTTTCGGGGCAAGCCCGGTGCGGCCGGCACCCGCGTGAGACCGGAGCTCGCAGCTCCGGAATCTCGTGTGGGCGGATCGACGCGGTCTCGTTACTCCCGTGACGCAGGAGCGAGGCAACTACGTCGCGCCACGCTTCTCGCCCGACGGCGAGAAGCTCGCCTACGGGGATGCCAATCGCGTCGTTCTTCGCGATCTGGTGCGTGGTGGCACGAGCCTCTTGGCAAATGCGGGCTCCTTCCCGTGCTTCCGCCCTCAATCCCGTGAGCTCGCATTCATGCGCACCGTCTTCTTCGACACTCGGATATTCGTGACGAGCACGGAGGGAGCCGCTACACCGACACAACTCTTGGAGACAACGCTTCCACAGGCCCACAGCTCATGGTCTCCAGACGGGATGACGCTCGTGTTCTCGCAAACGCATCCGGAGACGTCATTCGATATTTGGTACGTACAATCTGGTGAGGATCCAACTCCGTTTCTCGAGACCCCGTTCGACGAGCTAGCGGCGGTCCTTTCTCCCGACGGGCGCTATCTTGCCTACGTCTCCAACGAGTCGGGGCAAAACGAGGTCTACGTACGTCCCTTCCCGTCCGGAGACCGTAAATGGATCATTTCGACCGGAGATGGCCGCGAACCTCGCTGGTCGCCGGTGGGGAACGAGCTTTTTTATACGAGCGGTTCGCGCATGATGGCGGTAGGGATCGAGACCGTTCCCGAATTTCGACCGGAAACCCCAGCGTATTTGTTCGATGCCGACTTCGTTGTTACTTACGCGAGGGACTTTAACGCGAGCTACGACGTTTCCCTTGACGGCGAGCGCTTCATCATGGTGCGAGGCGATCCGGACGAAGGGCATCGGGTTCACGTGATTCTCGAATCGTTCGAAGAGTTGAACCGTCTGGCTCCGACCCAGGACTAAATCAGCTCCGAGGCGTCGCGGCCTTCGAGCTACGATAGCGTCTCGGCTATGGAACCAAACCCGCCCGGGGCTCGTAGAAGCTTCGGGAGTTATCTGCATTTGGAGGCACCGGATTGACGAGAA
>SMYC01000268.1 GCA_004356105.1 Acidobacteriota bacterium
CGGTGGCTATGACAGCCTCGACTGGTTCAAGGACCGAATCAAGACGCCCGACGCGGTTATCGATCTCGACGGCATCGAAGAGCTCAGGGGTATCCGCGAGACCGAAGACGGTATCGAGATCGGGGCACTGACAACACTCACCGAGGTCGAGCGTTCGCCGATGGTTCGCGAGCGGTACGGTCTGCTCGGAGACGCAGCTCGTCGCGTCGCGAGCCCACAGATTCGAAACGCCGCCACGCTGGGAGGAAACATCTGCCAGGATACCCGGTGCTGGTACTACCGCTTTGGGCTGGCCTGCTACCGGGCCGGCGGTAATATTTGTTATGCGGACACGCCGGTCGCGATGAACCGTGAGCACGCGCTCTTCGAGCACAACCGTTGCGTGGCGGTCACGCCCTCGGACACCGCACCAGCATTGGTCGCGCTCGACGCGTCGATAGTGATCCGAAACGTGAGCGGCGAGCGTGTCGTGCCCGCCGAGGAGTTCTTCATGCCGCAGTCACGGGACATTACACGCATGACCGTACTCGAGCCCGGCGACCTCTTGACGGCCATTCGGGTTCCCGGCACCTGGTCGGGCGCGCAGTTCTACTTCGAAAAGGTCGCGGACCGCAACACGTGGGACTTCCCGCTGGTTAACGTCGCCGCCGCGATGACGCTCGACGGCGCGGGCAACATCGAGGCCATGCGCATCGCGTGCGGAGGCGTCCAGTGCACCCCGAAGCGCCTATCCGCCGTGGAAGAGCTCGTAAGAGGACGTCCCCGGAACGAGGAGACGGCCAAGCTCGCTGGCGCCGCCGCGGTCGAAGGTGCGAGGCCCCTGAACTTCAACCATTTCAAGATCCCACTAATGGAGAACCTCGTGAAGCGGGCCGTACAGAATGCGGGCATGGGCAGCCCGACGCATCTAACCGGCCGGCTCCCGTCCGTCGCTCGCTAGCGGCTCTCCGTACCATCGGCGCACGCGAAGTAACCCCGACGGAGCGTAGAATCTATGAGTCAGGAGAATAACCCAGAAGCAGACGAGATGAGGGCTGAATACGACATCTCGGGTGGTGAGCGCGGAAAGTACTACGATCAATATCAGGCCGGCACCAACGTCGTTCTTCTCGAGCCCGCTGTCGCCGCCGTCTTTCAAGACTCGGAAACCGTGAACCGCGCCCTACGCATGCTGAGATGTGGCCCGCAGTAATGCTGGCGAGGTCGCGGCCGCTCGCCGGAAATAGCTCTATCTCGTCGCGTTTTTCTAGAATGACGCTTCAGGAGTTGCTGTAGAAGCCATTGCTGAACTTGTCGAAGAAGCGGCCGAGCAACGGATGCTCGACGCGTTGCCCGCTGGGCCCGGGTTCCAGGTTCCGCTCGGCCACGTAGGTGGTCTGGTCGGTCCCGTGGACGAGGATTTGGGACCAGGGTTGGTCCGTAGCGGGACGACTCCTCGCCACCTCTTCGTACCTTCAGATAACTGGAAGGTCTGGTCCACATCGACGATGACTCGGCTGTAGTCGAAGAGCGCGTGGTGGATAACCTGTCCGGTGCGGAACTTGTTACGGAACTCAATCATCAGTGCCTTAGCCTCTAACCCGTCAGAACCGAGGATTTTGTACCACGTTCTGAAGCAAATTCTTTCTTACCCCCACATCCCCTCCTATCCCCACCTCTCCTTGCTTTTAGCGGCGTTTTTAAAGGCAAGGGGATGTGGGGATGAGAGTCAGCTGTGTGGGGATTTAGAACGCTTTCAGGTTTACCTGGCTAGAATTAGATTGCGGGAAGATTTCTAAGTTGCGGCATGATCAACTCACGCCATGCTCGAAGGAGCCATTCGACCAGGGCTTGTAGCACTGAATCGACTTCAAATCCACTGTTACGGAATCGGTCTCCGCGATCCAGAAAGTCCCACCCGTCGAGGGTAGCACTTCATGGTGACCCGAAAGAATCGGGACGACCTCCCCGGTAAGATAAACTCGTGGCTTTAAGCTAGACTCGGTCGCTGAGCGCCGACTAGGGATTGCACTCGTCGATCGGGCAAGCGACAATTTCTCAAAGGACTATTCAGCATGCGCGTCACGATCACAAAGTCCAGAGTGCGCAGCATTCTTACCCGCACCTCTGGATATCTGAAGACCGTCACGTCCCACTCGATGCAGCCCTACCGGGGGTGCACTTTCGGAAACTCGCTCTGCGGTGTGGGCTGCTATGTGCAGCACAACCACTGGTTGACGCGCGGCGCGGAGTGGGGGAGCTTCCTGGAGGTCCGGACGAACGCGCCCGAGGCCTATCGGAGTCAGTACCAGAAGGAGCGGCGGTGGGCGCGGCGGGCGCGTGGCGGTTTCAGTATCTTCCTCTCGAGCTCCACCGATCCCTTCCTGCCCCAGGAGAAAACTTTCGGGATCACCGGGCGCCTTCTGGAGGCAATGAATGAGTCGCCGCCGGACGTCCTCATTATCCAAACGCACACCCACCTGGTTAACGCCTACAGCGACCTCTACCTGCAGTTGGCTCGCCAGTGCGAGCTTCGGTTTCACATTTCCATCGAAAGCGATCGGGATCGCCTACCTGGCTTGCCACCACCGGCGAGCTCGGTGGAGAAAAGGTTTGAGGCCGCGGCCGCCCTGCGGGCTGCTGGGCTCCGCGTGGTCATCACGGTGTCCCCGCTTCTTCCGATTTCCGAGCCCCGTGGGTTCTTCGAGCGGATCGCCCAGGTAGCCGACGGCGTCGTCATCGATCACTTCATCGGCGGTGATGGGACCCCGGATGGAAGCCGAACGAAGGCCACCAAACTACCGGCGGCGATGGCCCGATTTGACCCGCAAACTACTGACGACAAGTATCTCGAGCGGACGGTCCGGGTCGCCCTGGAGGTCATGCCCGGCAGGGTGGGTGTCAACGTGGACGGGTTCGCCGGGCGGTTCCTGCCCGTCAGGTAACAGATTCCTGGTTACGATGACCGTTGACCGTGCCTACCGAAACGTCGATCGACCTTCACCCAGAGATAGACACCCAGCGATGGACATCCTGGATGGTGTGGGAGTCGTTCGAAATCGCATGATCGCGTTTATAGAAAGGACAGGCACCGTTTCCCGCTCTGCTCTAATCCGGCCGATGCTGTACTCGGAAGGTGTCCTCACGGGAAGAATCACGGAAGAACAATTCGTCGCGGTCACCGCGACGAACCCTGCGAAACTGTTCGGGCTCTATCCTCGTAAAGGAACGATCGCGGTCGGCTCCGACGCTGACCTGGTGCTTTGGGATCCGGACGAGACGCGAGCGATTCGCGACGAAGATATGCTCTCGGCCACGGGTTATTCCGTCTACGCGGGGTGGGAAGTCACCGGCTGGCCCCGGATGACGATCCGGCGCGGTGAAATCGTTTACGAGGATGGCCGGATCAAAGCCCAGCCCGGCAGCGGTGAGCTGCTTCGACGCGAACGCTGGCAGGCACCGTAGCTCCCGTCGGCCGCGGGCAAGGGATGCAGCCGCCTACGACGAGCAGAATGCATCTCATGCGAGCGTCCTCGCGGGTAGTGTAACCAAGAACGCTGGCGGAGGCTGAGCCGGCGGAACGGTGGACGGCAATCAGTGCAAGCGTCTTCCGATCTTCAGATGAACTTGCGAAAAAGCGCCGTCTTCCGGGGCTCGAAGGCGAGCTTTTTTAGTGCGACCTCGTGATGGGGGGTCCAGAAAAGTGACTTGCTCGTACATCTTGCGCGCGCGCATCGACATTCCGCGTTGCTCGTAGATCACGGCGAGCGCGAGCTAGCAATCTCGATCGCACGGCTCGGCGTCAATAACGCGTCGCAAGTGGGTCTCGGCTTCCCTACTTCAGGTTGTTCGTGAGCGCCTGGCCTAGCTGATTGGGCTCCTTTGCGTTCATACGCCCGAGAATTTCCGAGATAGCCGCGCCCGCAAGTGAGCCGATCTCGGCCGTGGCAGTGGCAGCGTTTTTTGCGACGGTTCATTGAACGCCTAGCTTCTATTTCTATGTTCTAAGATTGATGCCAGTAGACCTCATCCGAGGAAATGGTTGAGACGAGACGCCTTACCCGCGCTGGACCGCCGCGAGAACGTGCCGCGCCTACCCATATTTTCTCGAGGGATTGGGAAATTTTCTCCGACGTTGAAAGTCGTTTGAATAAACGCGTGGCGCTATGAGAAATGGTAGCTTTAGCCTGCGGCGTGCGGCCTTCCACGCCGCTCGACCTCATAGGAGGAACCATGGTCGCCAAACAAAATCGATTGCCGGGAGCGTTGGTCGCGAGTTTCTTCTCGCTCACACTCGTCTCTGTAGCGCTCGCACATTGGGGCGTTCCGGAACCACCCCGGGGCCCACGTGAGAGCATGTATCCAGCCGCACGCCACGGCGGCAACTACATGCACAACTACTACTTTCCGCCGGCGCCGAGCGCAACACCCTGGGCTCCCGCGTGGTCCCCGGACGGAGAATGGATCGCGATTTCCATGGCCGGCTCCATCTGGCGCGTAGACCCTGGCTCGGGTGTTGCGGAGGAGCTCACGTATAACGAGAAGTACCATTCGTCGCCGGACTGGTCACCGGATGGAAAATGGCTCGCCTATACCGCGGATGACGGCGGTAAGACGATTCAGTTGGAGATCCTGAACGTCGAGACCGGTGAGAGCCACGCGCTGACGGACGATGAGCACATCTATGCGGACCCGGTTTTCTCTCCGGACGGTGCCAGGATCGCTTACGTTTCCACGAAGCCAAACGGCTACTTCAACGTCTACATTCGCCAGATCCGAAACGGTCGATGGGCTTCAGAAGAAATCGCGGTGACCAAGGACAACCGCTACGCGCGCGATCGTCTCTACTTCGGCGAGTGGGACATGCACATCACGCCCGAGTGGACGCATGACGGGAGGCAGCTCCTCATCGTATCCAATCGAGGCGTTCCGCTCGGCTCCGGAAACATATGGCGCATCGCCGCATCGGAGGACGCGATGGAAGAGGCCGCATCCGTTCTCGACGAGCAGACGCTTTACCGTGCCCGGCCCGATGTGTCGATCGACGGCAAGCGTTTCGTGTATTCATCCACCGGCGGTAGCGCCGACCAGTACTCGAATCTGTACGTTCAGCCCGTGGCCGGCGGCGAGCCTTACAAGCTCACCTTCTACGAGCACGACGCGTTTCACCCGCGCTGGTCTCCCGACGGGGAGTGGATCGCATACATCTCGAACGAGCACGGCGTCTCACACCTGGAGCTTCTCGAGACCTATGGCGGCGAGCGCCGGAAAGTGACGATAACCCACCGACGCTTCAAGCGTCCGATGGGTGTCCTGTCGGTTCGAACCGTCGACACCTCGACGGGGAAGACCGCAGCCGCGCGCATTCACTTGACCGCGTCCGATGGAAAGTTCTACTGCCCGCCGGAAACCTATGCACGGTTCCTGCAAGGTGCGCTCGATCACGCCTTCCACACGACCGGTACGTTCAATATCGAGGTGCCCGTCGGTACGCTGAGCCTCGTCGCCGTCAAAGGCTTCGAGTTCTGGCCGGCCGAAAGCGAGGTCGAAATTAGCGCCGGTGACGTGACGAGGGTCGAGCTCGGCCTCGAGCGCATGACGGACATGGCGGCGAAGGGCTGGTATAGCGGCTCGACGCACATGCACATGAACTACGGAGGCAATCTGCACAACACGCTCGAGAACCTCATGCTCATGTCGGACGCCGAGGACCAGGATGTCGTGAACGAGCTCATCGCCAA
>SMYC01000269.1 GCA_004356105.1 Acidobacteriota bacterium
GGCGTCCTGGATAAAGAACGACCAGTCGCTCATCAAGTCGTTGGAGACGGTGGGCGTGTCGTAAAGGATCGCCTGGTCGGAAACACCGTCGGTGGCCTCGAGGAGGGTATCGAAGATGCGGGTCACGCGGTTCGCATAACCGATGGTCGAGTACGAGACCCCGAGCTTGAGATCGTGGGCGGCTGATGCCTGGTCAAGGAAGTAGCTCAGGCTGGCGTTGAACTGATTGCGATGGTTCGGGTTGAAGGTCTCGTTGGGCGCTGACCGCAGGAACGTGCCAGTGACGGTGTCATGGATCGGAATACTGCGGGTGTCATCGCGGTCTATGCCCTCTTGGTAAAAATAGGGCGTCTCGCCCCACATCCGTCCGAAACGCACGTTCAGCAAAGCGGAGGTGCCGACAAGTCGGTCCCAGCTCGCCACGAAGTTCTGGGCCGGCTGCTTTTGGAAAGAGGTCGCTTCGATCCCCACAAAATCCCCCGGGGTTCTGTCGCGATGATAGCGGTACTTCCAGTTCTTGTTTAACATGACGAACATCTTGTCCCGGTCCGACACCTGGAACGTGGCTTTTCCCATCGCGTTGGTGATGCGATTGTCGTCGATCGTCGGACCGCCGCCTTCACCGAGACCCTCCGTTCCCGGAAGGAACTGGTCGAGCCTCCACCAACGGCCGGCGCCGAAGAACCAGGCCTTGTCTTGAACGATGGGGCCACCGAGGGTTCCCTGGAGGTCATAGGTGTTAATGATGGGGTTTCCGCCCAGGGCCGCCTGGGTTTCGTCGACGTTTTCTCCCTGCATGGAGTCGTTGGCGAAATAGGCCGACTGCGTCCCGGACAGGTCGTTCCCGCCCGACTTCGTGACCATGTTCATGTAGACACCCGCGACGCCGCTCTCGGCGGTCATGGCAGAGGTCTGGAAGTTATACTCCTCGTACATGCCGAAGTCGTAATACTGCATCGTGAAGCCACCGCTGCCGCCGGGCCAGTTCACTTTGAGCCCGTCGATGGAGAACGATTTCTGGCTGTCGGCGGAGCCGTTGACCTCGAGCGAGTATTGCTGCATGCCACGGTTGCCTCCGACGTCGAGCTGACCTGTGATCATACCCGGCACCAGGCCGGCCATCGTCCACGGGTTGCGTGCCGTGGGTATGGCTTCGTAGATATCCGCGTCGATGTTCGTCGACGTGATGTTCTGTCTGACGTCGACGACCGGCGATTCACCCGTAACGGTGATGGTCTCCGCGACGGCGCCGACCCTCAGCTCCGCGTTCACGTTCGTCACTCTCGCGACGGAGACGATGATCTCCTCGCGTCTCAAAGTACTGAAGCCGGACATCTCGAACTGAAGGTCATAGGAGCCCGGTAACAGGTTGCGGAACGTGTAGGCCCCACTGGCGCCTGCCACCACGGTTTGCGTTCCGCCAATGAGCGCGGAACTGCTGATGCTTACGGTCGCACCTGGCAGGACCCCCCCCTGCTCATCGGAAACGGTGCCGGTGATCGTCCCGTATTGCTGCTGGGCAGCGGCAAGGCCAGACACGACCAGAAGGAAGGCCATTAGCCAGGCGAAGGTTCGACATCTCATGAGTCACACTCCTAACGATTAATGTAATTGATTCTGTGAACGACCCTCTGATGGACATTCATTAGAGTAATCGAATGCAAGCTTGATACCCGGCCATCGAGAAACGGTGCCATCCGGCTAACCTGTTCTCGGACAACAGGATCGTATCAGACGCGTCAAACGGACCCTCAATTTTGCATGAAAAACATACGACATATTGGATGTTAATCCAACAGATCGGATCGTCATGCTGACGGAAACGGAAGTGGAGTACACGCGAAGACAGCAGGACACGGATGTTTTGCGCCGCGAGATCGCGCGATCGGCGCGCACCCGTGGTGCACGACGGGCTCCTGGTCGAGGTCCCGACCAACCTGCACGCTCCGCCGGTCCACAATCGAACCCTCCCAGCAATGTGAATCTCGCGATCCGAGCCCCGGGTCAAGTCTCGGTGATTGATCTTCCCGTGGCGAAAGGGATAATGCTCCTGTGCGACGTCTTGTTCTATCCCCGGTCCTGGTACTTCTCCCACGATGCCAACACGGCCTACTTCGGCGCCGGCGAAGGCCTCTTCATCGACGGGACGGCCAGAGCGCAGCTACGCTCAGCGAGCTGGTTCGAGCTCGGCTGGGCGACGCGCATCGTGGACCTCGACAATGATGGGGACGAGGATCTTTTTGTCGCCAACGGCCATGTCTACCCGCAAGCCGACGACGCCGAGGTGCCCACGCGCTATGGACAGAGAAATCAGATCTTCTGGAACGACGGCGCAAGACACTTCGAGGAAGATGAGCTCGAGGCCGGGGACGCGCTCACCGAAGCGCGCTCCAGTCGCGGTGCGGCCTTCGGAGATTTGGATGACAATAGAGATCATTGATGTCGTTGTTCTCGATATCGACGCTCCGCCGTCGCTGCTCCGGAACGAGCTGCCTGCGAGCAATTGGCTGGCACTTCGGCTCGTGGGGACGTCGACCAATCGCGACGGCGTGGGCGTGCGCGTCGTCGTTAGTGTTGGGCACCAGGTGAAGGAAGTCCATCCGTCGGGGAGCTACCTCTCGTCGAACGACCCGAGGCTCTACTTCGGGCTCGGAACGTACGATCGCGTGGCGTCGGTCGAGATCCTTTGGCCGAGCGGCCAACGGCAGACTCTGACCGACGTGCCCGCGGGTGGTGTCATGACCGTCTTGGAAGGTCGTTGATGCCGCTCCTCGTTGGGACGGCTCGCTTCGCGCGCCATTTGTATCGGAACCGAGGAAACGGTACCTTTCCGGAGGTCACCGCGCGCACCGTCGGGATCGTGAACCAAGGAAAAGTCATCGAGGAAGGAAGCTCGAAACCACGAATCCACGGCTTTGAGCAGCTTCCGTTCTCTGACAAAGCGAGGAGAAAAAAGTAATGCGTAGAACGTTCATGGTCGTCATGCTCTTTTGCTTCGGCGTTTCATGGAGCGCGTCGGGACAAATCATCGATCCCGAGGACTCCATTGAGATAGCACCTCCCCGCACCCGAGGAGAGGGTCCATTCGACCGTCTCATCTTGCGAACCGTCACCCTAATCGACGGTACCGGCGCCCCCGCAATCGGCCCGATGGACATCGTGATCGAAGGCAACCGCATCGTCCAGATCAAGAGCGTCGGCGTTCCCGGGGTTGCGATCAAAGAAGAGAACCGTCCGGTCGCACGTCCCGGCGACGAAGTGATGGAGCTCGAGGGCCACTACGTGCTCCCGGGTTTCGTCGACTTGCACGGGCACATCGGCGGCAACGAACAGGGCACGCCGGCCGAATATGTCCTCAAGCTCTGGATGGGCCACGGCATCACGACGATCTGTGACCCGAGCACGGGGAACGGACTGCGTTGGGTCATGGACCACAAAGAAAAGAGCCTCGCTAACACGATCACAGCGCCGCGCATCGAAGCCTATCCCTCCTTCGGTCTCGGGCTCGAGGAGCCCATCTCCACACCGGCCGAAGCCCGCGCCTGGGTCGACGAGGTCGCGAGCATGGGCGCCAACGGGATCAAGTTTTTCGGCGCCCGACCCGACATCATGGGCGCGGCGATCGACCAGGCGGGCAAGCACGACATGAGAACGACGTGCCATCACGCTCAACTCAACGTGTCGTGGCTCGACGCGCTCGACTCGGCCCGCCTCGGCCTCACGTCGATGCAGCACTGGTACGGTCTCCCGGAAGCGCTCTTCGAGGACCGCACCGTCCAGCATTACCCGGCTGACTACAACTACAACAACGAGCAGCACCGCTTCGAGCAAGCAGGACGTCTTTGGGAGCAAGCGGCGAAACAAGGGAGCGATCACTGGAATAAAGTCATGGAGGAGCTCCTCGAGCTCGACTTCACCCTCTCACCAACCTTCGTGGCTTATGAGACGACGCGCGACTTCATGCGCATGCGCCGCGCCGAATGGCACGAAGAGTACACGCTGCCTTCGCTCTGGCGTTTCTACGAGCCCAACCGGGAAAAACACGCGTCGTACTGGTTCTACTGGACGACCGAGATCGAGGTTGCGTGGAAGAGGAACTATCAACTCTGGATGAGCTTCGTGAACGAGTACAAGAATCGTGGCGGGCGCGTCGGCGTTGGATCGGATTCGGGCTACTCGTACAACCTCTACGGTTATGGCTTCGTCCGAGAGCTCGAGCTTCTCCGGGAGGCCGGTTTCCACCCGCTCGAGGTCATCCAGGCGGCGACCCTGAAAGGCGCTGAAACTCTCGGCCTATCCGACACCATCGGGTCGGTGGAAATCGGTAAGATGGCGGACCTCGTCATCGTCGACGAGAACCCGCTCGAAAATCTGAAAGTGCTCTACGGCATCGGGGCGGTCAAGCTCGACCCACAGAACAACGTCGTGCGTGTCGGCGGAGTGAAGTACACCGTCAAAGACGGCATCGTCTTCGACGCCAAAGCACTTCTCGCGGACGTGCGCCGCATCGTTCGGGAGGCGAAGGATCGCGAGAACTTCGAGATCACGCAGCCTGGAAGGTCGACGCCCTACATGCAGTAACGAGAAGCCATGATTCGGTTATCCTTTGTTCTCCTCGTCGCTGTCTGGCAACAGACGAGCTACCAGGACGCGCTTCGGGAAGCGCGTCGTCTCGGCGAGCAACAACGCTTCGAGGAGGCGCTCGCTTCGGCGGAGGCGCTCGTAGCTTCCAAACCTCGGCGTTCGGAGGGGTACTTTCTGCTCGGAGACCTCTACCGCCGCCAATGGCGGCCGAGTGAGGCGGTGGAGGTCTTCTCGCGCGGATTGGACGAGACAAAGGGACAGGCGGCCGATCTCCATCGCGATATCGCGGTGACCTATGCCGAGGTTCATGTCTGGGACCGCGCGCTCGAGCACGTCGAAAACGCGCTCTCGAAGAGACCCGATCACGCAACGAGCCTCTACGTGAAAGCGATGGTGCTCTCTCAGACAGGTCACTGGAGCGAAGCGCTTCGCGTCTACGAAGCACTCTCGGCGAAGGAGCCCGACAACGCATCGCTTCACTTCCGAATCGGAGAGGTGCACGAAAGCGTCAACCGCTTGGACGAAGCCGAAGCGGCCTATCGCCGCGCGCTCGAGCTCGACCCCGCGACGAGCGGCGCAAGTTTTCGTCTCGGAAAGATGCTCGTCGCCAGCGGCCAACTGAAGGAGGCGGAGCGTCAAATGGCTCGGGCCGTACGCCTCGCGTCCGACCATGCGGAAAGCCACCTCGAGCTCGCTCAGATGCTCGATGGGCTCGAGCGGACGACGAAGGCGCGGTACCACTTCGAAAAGGCCCTCGAGCTCGATCCCTCGCTCGCAAAAGCCTACCTGAGCTATGGGAACTTCGCGGCGCGCCACGGTGAGCGCGAACACGGGAAGGAGCTTCTCGCGAAGTTCCAGGAGCTCACCGCGGTCGAGCAGCAGATCACCGATCTCATGGGCACCGTCGACTTCACCCCCGAGGATCTCGAAGCCAAAGACGAGCTCGCGAGCTTTCTCATCGAGCACGGTCAGTTTCCGCTCGCGCTCCGAGCGGCTCAGCAATATCAGCTCGCCGATCCGGAAGAGGTCCGCCACCATTTGCTCGCTGCCCGTATCTACAATGCGTGGGGACGACACGAAGACGCGCGCCGCACGCTCGAGCGGGCCGCGGCCGTCTTCCCCGACTCCGCCGCGGTGAAACGCGCGCTCGAAGGCGACAGCCGATGACGCGGAGGCTCTGAAAGTACCTATGGCTTTTGGCGTCAAACGAGGCGAGGCCAGCGTCGACACGGACACGCCAAAGAGAAGAATCGTCCCCGCCGTAACGACCGAGACCATCGTGGCGCTCGTGCTCGTCTCGGGCCTCTTCGCTGTGTTCACATGGAAGATGGGACTCGCCAACATGTTCAAGACCATGATGGGCACCGCCCACGACTTGGTGTTGAACACGGTGCTCTTTCTGATGGGCGTCATCATTCTCGCGGGCGCCTTTACGTCTTTCCTCGCCGAGTTCGGCATCGTCGGGATTGCCAACCGGCTGCTCTCCCCTTTGATGAAACCTCTCTTCGGCCTGCCGGGCGCCACATCTGTCGGGGTTGTGGCGACGTACTTGTCGGACAACCCCGCCATCATGCCGCTCGGTTCCGATAAAGGCTTCTTGAAGTATTTCCAGCGGTGGCAGCTCACGACGCTCGTCAACCTCGGAACCGTTTTCGGCATGGGGCTCATCGTGACGACGTTCATGTTGGCCCAGTCTTCCGGCGACGCGCCTCTCGCTCGGGCAGTGCTCCTCGGAAATCTCGGCGCCATCCTGGGCGGAATCGTGAGCGTTCGTCTCATGGGCTATTTCGGCAAACGCAAATATGGCCGCGAGGCGCCCGTGCTGACAGAAGAAGAGGAAGGCTACGACATCCTCCGGTTCCGTCAAGTGCGGGAAGGCAACGTTTTACAACGCACCCTCCAGTCTCTTCTCGACGGCGGCACTCACGGCGTTCAAACGGGCCTCGACATCATGCCGGGAGTTGTCATTATTTGTACGTCGGTCATGATGCTGGCCTATGGAGCCGGCGAAGACGGCTATACGGGCGCAGCCTATGAGGGCATCGCGTTTTTTCCCTGGATTTCTGAAAAGCTCTCGTTCATCATCGAGCCTTTGTTTGGCTTCTCCCATCCCGAAGCGATCGCCTTTCCTGTCACGTCACTCGGCTCGGTCGGCGCTGCGATCGCGATGGTTCCGAAATTTCTTTCGAGCGGCATCATCGGTGCGAAAGAGATTTGCGTTTTCACCGCCATCGGCATCTGCAACGCGGGATTTTTGAGCACGCATGTCGGGATGATGGACGGGATCAGGGAGCGCGACTTGACCAACGTCGCCATCGCGACGCACTTCGCCGGCGGCCTGAGCGCCGGGGTGTTCGGGCACGTGCTGTTCTTGCTGTTCGGCTGACGCGGGCCGCTCTATTCAGGGAGGGCCAGCGCCGCCAGCGAACCAGGGAACTGGCCGCCCCGCCCAATCTGGACAACGATGTACTGCCGCCCTTCGTGCATATAGGTCATCATGCCGTACATTCCGGGAGCCGGAAGCTCGACGCTTCCGAGCTCCTCGCCCGTCCGTTTGTCGTGGGCGTTGAGGACGGCTGGGCCCGTTGCCCCCTCCGTTGCGAGCAGCAGACTACCGGTGGCCATCATCACGGCCCGGCCCCGTCCGCTCACGCCCGACAGGTCGACCCCTTGTAGTGCCGGATGCTGCTTGAGCTGATCCGACGCCTCCCCGACCGGGATTTCGAACACGAGCTCACCGGTGTTCATGTCGATCGCGGTGATCTTGCTGTAAGGCGGCTTGTGAATCGGGAGCCTCTGGGGACCGCTCCATGCCACGCGATCGCCTTGGACCCAGTCCGACACGGTCGTGCCTGTCGTCGTGCAGTCACCCGAGTCCGACGTGCAACCGTGAACGCCTTCGTCCACGTCGCTACCGGGCTGCAGCATACGACCTGTGCAGCCTGGTCCCGATGGCTGGTACAGGATTCCGGTCTCAGGGTCGAGCACGGCCGGATGGGTGATGTTGAGCCCGCCCGAGCAGGCAATCCACGCTTTGACGCTCTCGCTGTGATTGTTCGGCAGCGGCGGCATATACGGGCCGCCGATCCGATACTGGCTCATCAGCTCGAGTGCTTCTTTTCTGAGCTCCGGCGTGAAATCGATGAGGTCGTCCTCGGAGAGCCCGAGCGGGTTGAGCGGCTCCGGCTTCGTGGGGATCGGCTGTGTGGACGCCATCTGCTCGCCCGGGACGATCGATTGCGGCACCGGGTGCTCCTCGATCGGCCAGACCGGCTCACCGGTCTCGCGATTGAAGGCAAAGGTCAGCCCCTGTTTAGTGGTCTGGATGACCATCGGCACCTCTTTACCGTCGACCGTGACGTCAACGAGGATCGGGACGTTCGGCAGGTCGTAGTTCCAGATCGGATGGTGGACCGTTTGAAAATGCCAGGCCCGCTCCCCCGTCTCGACGTCGAGGGCAATGATGCTCGTGCCGAACAAGTTATTCCCAGGTCGGAAACCTCCGTAATAGTCGATGGTCGGGGCGTTGGTCGGGATGAAGACGAGGCCGCGCTCGAGGTCGGCCGACAGCGGCGCCCAAGAAGAGACGTCCCCCGTCCAGCGCCACGCATCGTTGTCCCAGGTGTCGAAGCCAGGCTCGCTCGCCGACTGCGGGATGACGTTGAACTTCCACTTGTGCTCGCCGGTCCGGGCATCATAGCCAAGGATGTCACCCGGCACGTTCTCGATCCGCGTTTGGTTGTAACCCTGCTCGTGCGAGTTGCCGACCACGATCGTGCCGTTCACGACGATCGGGGGCGACGAGCTGGTGATGTAGCCAACCTCCATCGGGATCCCTTTCTCGGCGTCGTAGTCATGGCCGAGGTCGGCGAGCAGGTCGATGACCCCAGTCCGCGGGAAGCCCGGGATCCGCACCCGCTTGCCGAAGCCCTCGAGGTGCTCCCCAGTCTTGCCATCGAGCGCGTGAAGGAAGAACCCGGGCGTGATCACGTAGATGATGGTCCGCCCGTCGATTTCACTGTAGCCGACGCCCTTGCCGTAGCTCGACCGCATCGACTCTTCCCAGCGTTTCGTGTTGGGCTCCCGGTACATCCAAAGCGTCTCACCGGTCTTCGGGTCGATCGCCACGACCGTTCGGCGGTAGCCGGCGACGGTATAGAGGACGCCGTCGATGTAGCTCGGCGTCGAGCGTGACACGTAGAGAGGGTGCGGGCTGAAGTTGTCGCCCCGCCAGACCCACTGGATCTCGAGGTCCTCGAAGTTTTCGGCA
>SMYC01000270.1 GCA_004356105.1 Acidobacteriota bacterium
CGACCACAATCGGGCGTTCGGCTGCAACTGAATTCGCTTAAATCGGAAGGCGGCACCAACCGGATCGTAACCGGAGCTCGCGGCGAAGCCGTCTTTCAAGATCTCGCGGCGGGTGCTTACGGCTATCTGGCGGAGATGCCCGACGGGGCGGAACGCATATCGAACTCGCTTCACTTGGAAGCTGGAGAGCAAAAACACCTGATCCTGCGCCAAGCAGGCGCGAATCTTTCGATCACGGGCCGGGTCCGAAATCAGCAGGGAACGCCGGTGGCTGGAATCGTCGTCTCAATCGAGCCTCACCGCTTCGCTTCGGCCGTGAGCGAGGCTGGGACCCGGAACCAATCCCGTCAAAATGCTCGCAGTGACACGACCGGCGAGTTCGCCTTTGGGGACCTGCAAGAGGGCGAGTACGAAGTGGTGACGAACGCAACGGGTCAGTACCTCTCTGCGAGAATGGTGGTCCAATCCGGCGCGAACTCCGTGGATCTGATTCTCGGGGACGGTCTGCGCGTCACTGGCACCGTAACCATTCCGTCTGGAGAGCCGCTTGACCGCGTCTGGGTCGGATTGGACGCAAGGCGAGACCGATCCGCTCTGACCGACGCCAAGGGCAATTACGTGCTTCAGCTTGATTCGGCACACGCCGCCACCGACCCCAAGGTCCGATTTTATCTGCGAGGCTACGAGGTCGAGCTGCTCGTGTTACCGACAGCAGGGGACCAGGGAGTGCAGCTGGACGCTCTGCTGAGTCGGGTGGAGAACGCGGCATCGGTTACTGGAATCGTAGAAAGCGAACACGGGCAACCGATCGCAGGGGCCACTGTTGTATTGAGATCGAAAGTACTTGGAACGCAGTATCTGGCAATCACCGACCGGGGCGGCGCTTTCTCTTTTTCGGATGCGCAGGCCGGGCAGGGCTACTCCCTAAGAGTTTTCCCGAAGGGTCTTTATCTCGATTACAGCCGCCACCAGATCAACGTTTCCGAAGACGGTCTGTCGCTCGAGATCTTGCTGAAGTCGCTGGAGACGGGTCGCCTGGTCGGCCGCATGATCGACGAACAGGGTAGTCCGGTCGTGGGCTTTCGTCTGTGGGTCGCGGCCCGCGGCGCCACCCAAGGCGCATTGCCGGTTTCTAGCGACGAGCAAGGCTACTTCGAGTTGGCAGAGGCGCCGGCGGGCTCCCTCAGTTTTGATACCCGTTCCTCTCCGCGCCTCGCGATCCGCGGCATCACACTGCAGTCCGGCGGGGAGCGGGACGTGGTCCTCGTACTCGACTGGGGCGAAGAAGAGCTGACCGGAGAGGTCGGCGGCGAGCGCGGTGAACCCATCGCCGGCGCCGAAGTGGCGCTCTCTTGGTCACACGCGAGCGGCGACGTCCTGAGTACCTCGCAGCGGACCACCAGGACGAATCCCGATGGCTCGTTCCGCTTCCAGCAACTCGGTCCGGGCCAGCACCACCTCAAGGTTCACGCCCCTGGCTACCGCTCAATAGAGGAGCGCTACGACGTAGGCGGAGCCGCAGCCAAGGTGGAGATTCGACTCGAGCGAGATGCGCAGTAGCCTGATGTCACTTCGCCAATAGCCAAGTGATCATTCGTGAAGTGCGGATAAGCATCATAGGATGATGGCGTCTTCGAGCCAGGAAGGGTTTGAGCTTCTCGCGCATGACCAGCTGGTCGAACCCTCGACTCCGAGCCCACCGTTGGGTCGTAGAGACAAGGCACTCGTGGCTGAACCGATTCCGACGATTTCTGATCCGCTGGGAGAGCGGAGCTAGCCGAGCCGTCTAGCCAGCCATCAAGACCCGTCTCCTAGCGAAGAACGTTTATTGTCTGAAATGTGTCTCTTAGCTCAGGAGGGTCTGGAGTCCGAATCCTGCTGACGGGATACATCAGGAGGGACGGAAGAGCGCTGCTTGATCAGGCCCGAACCACGACTTTTGACAATATCTCATCAGCGCCATCTGAAATCCCTACATCAACTACCACTGACCCTGCTTTTTTCCTGAAATTTGCACCGACAGCAAGGGCAAAGAGCGCAAGGTTTACCTCTATGAAAACAGGCTCACGCCCTACGGCAAACTCAAATCGATGCCCGATTCAGAAGACCATTTGAAACCTGGGATCAGCTTTGAAATACTCGACACGATCGCTCTTCAAATCACCGACAACCAAGCGGCGGATCAACTCCAAGGGGCCCGTCGCTTACTCTTCAATACCATTCACGGACGGACGCTGCTGACCGGATGGCCGACCCCTTTCCCACTCCTCTGTTCAGCCTCATCTATAGATTGGAAGATACTCCCCTTCGGGCCGTTTCTCGCCTATTCTGAGAACCCGCCGCTAAACCTAGACCTGGGAGCCTCCCTAATGTTAAAGCTCGTCCATCCCGCGACAAAGACCAAAATCTTGGCGACCTCGTTGTTCGCCGTGTTCTTGGCCTGCGACGGCGAGCAGTCAACCCGATCTCCGCGGCCAAACCTGCCTCCGCTCGAGATCCAGACGCAAGTTTTCCTTTCAGACTCCTATCTTGTCAACCAGATTTACCGGTCGATGAAAGGACCGCAGAATAGCGATGACATCCAGATTGGCGGTGACGGTCCGCCAGAGCCTATCTGGATCTTGTCCTACAAGACCGAGATCGTCGATCCGGCAACCGGAGACGTGATCTCCGAAGAGTTCATGTGTCACAACAGCCTGAACTTCGAGGACCTGAAGGATCACCTACGAAAGCTTGGTACCAAGCGAATGGGCCGGCCGAGTGAGCGTATCTTCACGCTCTCTCAGGGTGCGATGAGCGTCGAATTTCCTGAAGGTTTTGGCGTCCCTATGATGTCGAACGAAAGGCTGCGGATCGCGACGCAGATCTTGAACCTGAACCCAGTTGACCAGATTCGCGAGGTCCAATATAGAACGACCGTGCGTTATGCTCGAGACAAGGATGTGATGGGGCGACTCCAACCTCTCTACCAGAGAGGTCTTCAGGGTCTCAAGCTGATCTCTGGTGTCGACGGCTATTTCGGCATCGAACCCGGAGACACAGAGGGTCACGGCGAGAGTTGCTCAATCGGCGTACTCGCGGGCAAACGGACGATTAGCGACAAATACGGTCGCAGCTTTGCCGCACATTGGGTCGTTGCACCCGGCCTTGAGGAGAACCACACACTTGTGACGGAAATGCTTGCGCTCAGGCAGGATACGACGGCGCACTACGTCGCGGTACATCTCCATCCGTTCGCAAAATCTCTTGAACTCCGAGATCTCACGACTGGCAGGTCGGTTTTCAGGTCGATGGCGACCAATAGGCTCGGTCGGGTCGGTCTCGAGCACGTCGAGTATTTCTCGAGCGAGAATGGCTTTCCGCTCTACAAGGACCACGAGTACACGTTGGTCAGCGTATACGATAACACCTCCGGTGAGCCGCAGGATGCGATGGCCGTCATGTTCATCTATATGCTCGACAAGAATTACCAGAAGAAACTCTTGGTAAACTAGCAGACCGCGAAAAATCAGGCCCGGTCTCGATGGAACCGCTGGGCTAATCGCGGGTGCTACTACGACGACTATCCCAACCCCAACGTGTTCTTCGAACGCGCGATCGAAAAGCCGACGCGCGGCCTCTTCGAAGTCATCGAGCGCCGTGTAGCTCGCACCGTGAATTAGACAGATGGTTTCACCAGCATCCAGACGTAAGTGGGGCAGAGCCAGTAGGCGACATTCAGCAACTTGAGGGAGAGCCGTTGCTTGCGGCTCCCCGGTTCGAGCATATCCACGGCACAAAACGTGACGGGATCCTCGATGATGCGCCGGGTATAGTCGAGCGTTTCGAAGTCCTGGACCAATCGACGCAGTCCTCTCAAAAAGAGATGGTTCTCATAGTAGGGACCTCCTCGGCCGGCCAGGCGCAGATAGAGGTTTCCGATCGCCTTCGGAAACACCGATAGCAGGGGAAGTCGGTAATGGGGTTCGATCAGGACGAGTCGATTTCCGGCTGCGAAGTAACAGGCGCCTCCAGGCTTGAGCAAGCGATAGATCTCCGCCATCAGCTGAGCGGGATCGGGTACGTGTTCGTAGATTTGCGAACACGTTATGACATCGAAGGAGGCCGACTCGAATGAGGTATTCAAGGAGTTCTCTACCTGAAACGATACCCCATCTCGCGCAAACCTCTGCTGTGCGTGCAGCACCGCGCCTTCGTCAATGTCGATGCCGACGACTTGCCCAAAATGTTTCCCGCAAAGGTTTCCGAAGTATCCAGTGGAGCAGCCCACGTCGAGTAGCGAGAGATCATCTTCCACGCGCCCGGTGGATTCGACCCAGTCGTGAACAACGGCCAAAACCTTTTGCGCTTTCTGCTCGCGAAGATCCTTGTCGTACATCTGTCGAGTATGCTGTTTTGAGAAATCCAGTTGGTAGTCGGACTGGTCGCGCATCGTCTATCTCTCGTTGATTCCCGTACCGAATTTCTTTCAGCCCGTATCCTTCACGTCACCTTTGCGACCTAGGAAGTGTGTTCATCTCCGCGATCGGCCACCCGGGCAAGGCGATGACATTGAGGCTGAAGCCCAATCGCGCAAAGCAAGGCGATCCCATCCACGAGCGTCGTCGCGAGACGAAATGCAAGCGCGATCGCAACACCGACGGGAAGCGAGAAATAGACCGAAAGCAGCGCGGTGAGTACGGCCTCGCGCACGCCAAGCCCGGCGGGTGCAAACACTGAAACCAGCCCCAGAACTCCCGCTAACCCGACCACCGCTGCCATGTCAGGAAGCAAGCGAAGGCCGAGGGGAGCAAGAGCCGTTACGAACAGGTAGAAAGCACCGCCACTTATCAACCACGGTACACAGTAGCCGACGAGCAGCCCCAACGTAGCTCGGTAGCTGAGGGCGGGCACAACGATTTCAGACTGCGAGACCCAGCGTACCGCTCTGAAAATTTGTCTTATCACGGCGGGGTGCAGCAGTGCGAAACCGGCGAGAAAAACTGCGAGGATGATCGGCCGATGGCGGCCGATGACATCTGCGGATGCGAGGCTGGTAAAGAGCAGCACTGACCACGCTCCGCTCATCAAAAAAAGCACCTGCTCGTAGATCACACTCGCCGTGGCGCCCTGAACGGGCAACCCCTGTCGCGCCGCCAGCATCACCTTGCCGACCACGAGCATCACCCTTCCTGGCAGGTATTTTCCCGCTTGCACGAAGAAATGGATGTAGATCGCCTCGATCACAGATAGCTTATGGCCTAACACGATAACAATGCGCCTCCATTGCAGGGCGCTCATCGCTAAGCTGCTCAACAACATCAGGACCGCTCCGCCCAGTCTGCTCCAGTTTGGCGCAAGCACCTGGGCGGGCAGCTCCTGCCAACGCGAATGAAGCAACTGACCAAGGACGGCCAACAGAACCACGACCAATGCAAGACCCAGGAAGCGCCACCCCCTTTTGGCCCACGGGTAGTCGCGCTCCCATGCCACATTTTTCATCGCCCCTCCGGTCTCGGCAACTACCTAGGCGTTGAGAAGCGCCTCGGCATAACGACTTGAAATGTCAGTCCAGTTGAACTCTGCGAGCGCACGCCGTCGCCCACGCTCGCCGAGTGCTAAGCGTCTTCGTTCGTCGCGAAGTAATTCAATCAAAGCGGAGGCCATCGCGGAATAATCGAGTGGGGGTACGAGCACGCCCGTCTCTCCATCAACCACGGCATCTGTGATTCCCCCGATCGCGGTCGCCACGACCGGAACACCGGCGGCGCCCGCCTCGAGCAATACGATTCCAAAACCCTCCATGTCGCCCTCTACCGGGATGACCGGGAGGATGAAGACCTCTGCGAGTTGAAATGCTGCAACCATCTCTTCCGAGGTCAGCCTTCCCGTTACAACGACGTGATTATCGAGTCCCGTCTCGCGAATCGCCCCCTCGACGCTTGCCAGCACGTCGTCGGTATGGGCCAATGCGCCCTCCGGATTTCCGCCCGCCACCAGGAGTTTGACGGTTGGAACCCGGAGTACGACTTCGGGCAAACATTCTCTGATGAATCGATCTAAGCCTTTGCGACGCACCAGACGCCCGGCACTCAGTATCACTTTGCAGCCCTCGAGGCCCCAGTGCCGGCGCAGATTTTCCGTATCACGAGGCGCCTGAAACAACTCGGCATCACATCCAGGTGGGATGATGATCAGCCGCTCCGGTGCGATACCGCGCGCGACCGCTTCGCGTCGCGTCGCCGTACTGATGGCGATCACTCGGTTCATGCGCGGCATCGCATGGCGATAGACGCGTTGGTAAAGTGAAGACTCGTAGATCGTGTCGAGACCATAAATGATGCAGGCTGAGCGTGCGCCAAACCGCTTGGCGAGATGTAGCGTTGGCAGTGCGGTCAGCGCACTACCGGACACCACGAGATCGAAGTTGTGATTGCGAATACCTAACATACATCGCGTGTATAGAAAAGCCATATACGCCCCGAGCCCTTCGATCCGTGGCCGCAATACATCGGGGTCGCGTTCGACGTAGCGTCGAGCACCTTGAGCCAAGGTGACGACATCGGCTCGCTCGCGCAATGCCGCGCGGGCTCGCTGAATCACCTGCTCGAGACCTCCTAGCTTTGGTGCGAGGTTGAAAGTGACGAACAGAACCTGAGATCTCAACTCAACAGACCTTCATGTGCGGTAGCGGAGCAACAGTCTGGTATATTGCCGGAGAGTGCAGAACGGCAATCGCCGAATTCCAGAGAAGCTGTGCCGAGATGGTGATATGTCATCGTACCTCCAACGAACCCTCTCTGCCAACGTGATTGAGAAACTCCTCCCCTTTGAAATTACAGTGGGCGATATAGGGTGAGAACCCATGGTTGAAGAGAGGCAGAAGATGGAATTGAGCGGGCTTTTCGCCCCCGCGCTCGAGGAGCGCAGGGACGAGATACAGAGCGCGCGGGCGAGTTCTGGGTCGGCGGAGAACGAAAACTCATTAAGAGTACGAGAACTCTAGAAGGCTTGGTCGGTCGCCCGATGCCTTTTAGTGCGGACGAGATTTGTACACCCCGGTCTGAAAGATCACGGGTTCGCACTCATCGACGCCGGTAGACTCGACTGATGCTGCGGGACGAATTCGATAAAGGTCGAAGCGATAATGCTCCGTCTCGGCCAGTTGGCATCGTTTCACCAAACTGGGATAGTGGGTTTCAAGATTGCGATCTCGATACCAACCTGTTTTGGTGTAGTACTTCTCATCCCTCGCTCGCAGGTCATATCTCGCCACAAAGAGCCAGCGTGAATGGGTCCTGCGCCCGTACTCGACAACCTTCTCGAGAGAATCGTTGGGCAGGATCATCCAGGTTCCGCCGATCAGATAGGAGTCCAATGGGTGCATGGTGAAAACCCGAGAACCCGGCTCCAGCATCTTTCGGAACGTGAGCTGAGGCCACGGCGGGAGCTTTTTTACGTCCGTGGGAAAATGACCGGAATGAACTCTCGGCATGGAGAACGTCCCCATCCCAATCAGCATGATCGTGAGAAGAGTCGCGATCGAGGATAATTTCGGGAGCCAGATGTATTCCGTAAACTTCCGGGCAACGCGAAAGAACTCGATCGCGGTGGCCAAAATAACGAAGGGGACGAGAACGACCACGTATCGCGCGACCAAATCGCCAAGCAGCGATATGGAAAAGAGGTACATCCATGCGAAGGCAAGAATCGTGCGTGGATACCAATCGGACCCGTTGCGACTCGGCGGAAGGAAGATCGAAAGCGTCGCGAGGAGAAAGGCGTAGTAGTAGAAGACGCCGACATTCCTTTTCAAATGATCTAGGTTGCCCTTCAAGTTGGAAGCGGCGTCCTGTGCGATCCGAAAGATTGTCGCAGCGCTGCTCTCGAGTTCAGCAGCGAAGTCCGTCTGGTCATTGTCTTGCTCTAGCAGGTAGTCATACATTTCGGCGCCGTCCGGCAACAGTTGGAACATGAGTCGCCGTTTCGCGTAGATCTGGCTGTAGAGGCCTTCGGGACTCGCTTGAATCCGCTCGATGTCTTCAAGCACTGCGGGGTCATGGTTCGAGACAGCGTAGTGATTCCAGCGAAAATTTTGTCGAAATGGGTGCTGCCCAGTCTGTGCGTACAGAAGGCCAGCGTAGCTCCCAAATATGATAAAGAAGCCGACCGTGACGGTCGTCAGCATCCCAATCAGCTCTCGCTGTGAGATGCCCTTCGCCCAGCCCGAGATCGTGAGCCAACCAACGCAGAAGGGAAGGGCGATCAGGCCAATCTGTCGTGTAAGAAAGGTGAGCGCGCATAGTAGTCCCAGCCAAATTCCGAGGCGAGGATCGAATCGTTCCGAGAATCGCGTCAGCGCGAAGAGCATCACGGTCACCACCAGAATAAAGCTCGCCTCCGTGAGTGCTGATCGGCTCATCTTGAAATATTCGAGGCTTAGATGGAGTCCACCGATGGTGAAGAACGAAACCACTCGATTACTGTAGGACGACAATAGGAAATAGAGGGGAATTGACGCCAGGGACAGACAAATCGCGCATACCCACTTCGCAATGAGAATCGTGTCCCCATCCGAGCCCGGAGACAGCCCGTCGGCCATCCCGACAAGGAATGGAAAAATCGGTGGTAGGATCATGCCCGAGTCGACGTGGATCCAAGCGGGTAGATGCAGCGAAAACTTTGAGAAGAGTTCTCTCGCAAAAGTGATGTAGGCGATTCCATCCTTCGAGATCACGGGACGTGGCCGGGACAGGAACAATAGCATGGGTGCGAGCGGGACCAGAATTGCCAAGCACGCGAGATCTCTAACCGATATGAGGCGCACTGCTCACTCCTCGTGCGAGTGTGTCTGTGAAGAATCTCTATGAGTCTAAGGAGAGTAGACGCAACGCAGGGTATCGATCAATACGAAGAGTCGAGCTTTTGAACTAGCGTTCTGAGCTAACGCCTAAGGTTTTTCGAGTGGAAGACGCGCGCGGCTTCGCTGATGGTAGAGCAACTCTTCGAGGTACTCGCGGTGTCTATTTAACATATCGCCGATGACTCCGACCTGTAGCACCAGGATAGCGGTAACGAATAGCGTCGCTGATATGAATCCGGCCCATTTGTGCGGAGCGAACCCACCTGTTGACAGGTAGTGTACGCCGAGGAACCCACCGAGCAGAAATGCCGGAATCACCAGAAGCAGTGCCAGGCCACCGAAGAAACGCAGTGGGTGGTAGTCTCGGTAGCAGCGAAAAATGATTCGCGCTGTGCGAAATCCATAGCGCCAAAGACTGTTTGCGACGCGACTCTCGCCGAATTCCCGTTCGCCACGAACCCGAATCGGGACTTCGGTGATGCGCAGCTGCTTGAACGAGAGATTGAGAAATACTTCCTGGGTGTATGTGAAGCGACCCAGTAAATGGAGTTTCAGCGCCGCTTCACGGTTGTAGCAACGCATACCGCAGGACACGTCGTAAAACTTCTGCCCCGAGAGCCGAGAAACTAGACGGCTCATCATGCGATTTCCCCAGCGTTTGAGGGCGGGCATTTCGGGTTCGAGATTTGGGTCTGCGAAGCGAGAAGCGGAGACAAAATCGGCCTCGCCTGCCACGACTGGAGCGACGATCTTTGGGATATCCGATGGATCGAACTGACCGTCCGCGTCGATGTTCAGAATGATGTCAGCGCCCTGTTCGAGTCCATAAGCGAGACCAGTCTGAAATGCCGCACCGACACCACGTGTGTGTCCGTGGACAATCACGTGGGCTCCGGCTTCTCGAGCGCGCAAAGCGGTGGCATCACGGCTGCCGTCGTCGATCACGACAATCTTGATCCAATCGATGCCTGTGATCGATCGAGGGATACCTCTCACCACGTCTCCGACGCTGATCTCCTCGTCGAGGGCAGGGAGCATCACGATCAGGTGCTTTAGCTTGGCTGTCACGCGGCTTGAGACGGAAGATTCCATTCGAGCATGCTATCGCGTCTGGCTATGATCGCGCCCAGATCTCTGCATCTGATCCCGGAATTCGCCTATGGAAGCCGGCCCGTCGCAAGATCTTTCGGGCGGACTCCAGTGTCGCGCCGTGTCGAAGACAGACGGCCTCGATCTCGTAGAGATCCAGGCCCCGTTCGAAGATCTGCGCGGCGTCGGATTGGTCGGCATGGCCATCTACAAAGCGGGTCATCAGCTGCCGATCACGAAAGGCGATGTCACTCAGGCGGTCGCGCAGATGTTTCAGATAGAATCGCACCTCCATCGGATATGCAGAGTCGTGGAACGTGGGGACCCAGGTACTGACGGCGGGTGGCGCGACGACCGGTTTGTTGGGAGCGATCTGATTGAGACTCGCGGCCCAGAGATAGGCGTTCGGGACCTTGAGTGTGGGAACTGAAACACGCACTCCATTTTGCGTTGAGAAACCGGAGTAGCGAGGAATGGCAACCGCAAATAATACGATGGACGCGACTGTGAGCGCCTGCGCTGATCTGACGCCAAGTCGCCGCGTAAGCCGGAGCGGTGCGATCAGGACTAGAGTCATCAACACGGGCGCCGGCAACGCCCAGGCGATTCGCCAATAGGAAGCGCCGGTGAAATTGGACCGCACGAACGAGTCAAGGAAAGGATTGAATAGCACGAGCAAGACGGCGAGCGGCGCAATCAGCGCGAACCGCCGCCCCAGACTATTTCCGGGTGCCGCTGACCACGCCACAAAAATCGTACCGACACCAAAGAGATACAGACGGTCTCGGCCGAATACTACGTTGAGGGCATACTGGAGTTGCTCGCCGGATGCGAAGGTCTGGTTCAGTTCTGGAATACTTGCGGTGGTACTCGACTTCACGATGAGACCGGCGACGATCAAGTATAACGACGCCATGAGACCGACCCCAAATATACGTAGGTCGCCTAGGCTGGGCCTGAAAGACGTGCTCATGCCGATCACTGCCGCGACCGGCGCGGCCCACAGAGCATTGGCGCTGCAGCCGAGCGCCGCGATCTGTGCCGATGCGAGGCACAGCCAGCCCCGCAGATCCGGTTCTCGAGCGAAACGGATGCCTGCAAGCCAAATCAGGGGAAGAAAGACGAAGAGGAAAATTCCCTTGCCCTGCCAAATGCGGACGAACGCGAAGTTCCCGTACCAGCGATGAGTCTCGCCTGGTGCCGCAAGCACGACGACAAGGGCCAAGGTCGCCCACAGCCAGTATTTCGGAGTTAGGCGACGAAAGAGTGCCGCAAAGGCGAGGGGCACGAAGAACGAACCGACCGTCGTGGCACCCCAATGAAAAACCCGGATTGCCGGAAATCCAGTCAACCAAGATACGGCACCATTCAATAATTCAAAGCTGTGAACCCGATAGGTCGCGAGGTGGATCGGTAGATCGAAGAGACCATGCAGCGTGTCGCGCGCCAGCAATGGGAGCTCCGGGTGGTCAACGGCAGCAACAGCGAGGTTGATATAGAACGCGTCGTCCGTATTCGGGCGATGGACGATCAGGCCGTAGGCGGCGCACGCGAAGCCCAATGCGAAGAGTCCTAGTTCGAGATTCCGACTTTCGTCGGGCAAGATCGTGAATGGGGTTTCGGTTCCAATCCAGAACCATGCAGCGACCGCGAGTACCACGACGAGTAGGGCCCAGAGCGCGATCGCACCCAAGAACGACGGAGCAAAAGCAGCGCAGACCCAGGCTACGGCAAGGATGGAATACCGGGCCGGGGTCAGCGATCTGCGTAGTGGCGGCTCGGGTGCATCGGCTCCGTACGTGTGCACTCTGTCTCTGAAACGATAGGCGCCGGTCGCGACTACGCTCGCGGCGAACGCGAAAACACCAATCAGGCCTCCGAGCGTTCCACCAGCGAGGACGACCGCATGAGAACAGAGCGTCCAGAGCGCGAATCCATTGCAGACTCCAAAGACGAGCCGCTCCGAGAAAGGCGAGGTTCCCTTCGCTGGCACGGCCCTCAACTGCATTGTGCGCCTCGGCGGGCGATATTCATGGCTCCGCTTCTTTTCCCACTTCCAAATAGCCGAGCGCCTGAAGCTGTCGCATTCGCAATTCGTGCTCGAGACGGGATTGTTCATCCACGGTCACGAAATCCGTCTGAATCTCGAGATAATCTTCGAAGTCGCTCGACAATTGTTTTTCGCTGAACTCAGAAATGAACCAATTTCGGGTCGAAGTCCAGCTGAAATACATAGATTCGGAATCCGACTTTCGCAAACTGACACGAATGAAATGATCCCCACGATAGGCCGAGACCTCCGTTCCGATGTCGGAGAAGACACTTCGAATCGGAAGGTTCCGGCCACTTTGAAGCCACTTTGCCAATCGGATGCCGCGTGAGCCTCGCGGCACTTCGAGTCCCGCCAGTCCGATCAGGGTTGGCGCGACGTCGACGTGATGAACGAGGCCTCTGCGTCGCCCGGGGTTGAGTCCGGGTGCCTGTAGGATGAAGGGGACATGCACCTGGTCCGGTGTCGTCCGAAAGCCATGAGAGAACCACAAACCCTCTTCACCGAAGCTTTCACCATGATCGGCGGTGAGGAGTACAATCGTATTCCTGTCTTCCTCTACGACGGCTCGCAGGAGTTTACCGAGCCATGCGTCGAGAAAATGGATCTCTCCGGCGTAGCGTTCGGCGTAGGCGCTGGGTGTTTGGCTTCCAGGGCGTACTTGGTAGGCAGGAACGCCATTCTTGCCTCGATTTTTATCGAGCAAGGGGAGCGGCGCTTCGTCCGCAATTTCCAGATGAACTGCGGCCGCGTGTTCTTCAGGCGGCACGTATGGTCCATGGGCGTCCTGGTAATGCATCCAAAGAAACCAAGGCCGCTCGCGTTCTTCAGCCAACCAGCGCATTGCGCGCTCAGTCGATTCGTCGGCACGACGTTCCATGAAATTGGATCGATTGGCTTCGGTATCGTGGAGGTCGTCATCATATAGATCAAAGCCTGAATCGAGGCCGACCGGAGTACCGAGAAGCATATTGCCGACGAATGCGGCCGTATCGTATCCGCCTGCTCTGAAGACCTCCGCGAGACTTTTTTCACCGTTGAGTCGGGACGATCCGTTCGCCCATCCGACCGAATGTTCTCGCACCCAGAGCGAGGTCATGATCGACGCGTGGGAAGGAACGGTTCGGGACGACGCCGCGATTGCGCGATCAAAAACAACGCTCTTCAACGCAAATGCGTCTATCTCCGGACTTGCGCCGGCGTTCGATCCGTACGCTCCAAGAAAGTCCGGGCGAAGGGTATCGAGTGTAATCAATAGGACGTTAGGGAATTCGCCACTTCTCGTCTCGCTGCACGAAAGAAAAAGTAGACCAACGAAAGAGATCCCGGTGAAAAGATGAAATCGCAGGATTGTCGTCGATCTGCTGCGCCATCGGGGGCCACTCAGCGTGATTTTTCTATCGGTGTGAGCAAATTTCAAGTAATCCCGGATCGCAGTCAATTTTTGCCGAGCAGATGTCATCATGCCTCGGCCTATTCTTCTGGAAATCTCGGCAAGGGATGTGCACGGTACGCTCGGTGTAGTGACCAGAGCGAGATCGCGAATCCGAATACCCACACGATGAGCACCGCCACGACTGCGAGTGGCCGAGCGTCGAAATCTGGCCAACCCTCGTAAAGCCGGCAAAGCCAGGGGTCACACGTGCCCGCCGCAACAGTTCTCGCACTAGCGAGGATCGGGCTCTGGTCCGGCAGGAACATGAACTCCATTTTAGGGGCCCACCTTTTGTAGTTCATCACGTGCATCACGTAGGTCCAGCTCGCGCTCATGAGCGAAATCTGCACCAACGCACCAACCCCAGCGAGTGCTGCGATCAACAGGCGGTCGCGGTGCCCGATACCGCCATCGAACCAGGGTCCAAGCGAGAGCAGCAGCAGCGGTGTGACCACGAACAGATAGCGCGGACCGGGGGCCGACCAGAGCCCGGTCCACGACCAGAAAACGGAATGTATCAACAAGAAAATTGCGCTGATTCCGAGTACGAGTATGCACTCGGCACGGTGCGTCTGCCAGAAATGGTGCAGCGTCCAAGGGCTCAACAGCAGAAGTGGGGAGTAGGCAAAAATGCTTCCACCTGGACTGAGCAACAATCCAAAGGCTCCCACATAGAAGGGGGTGGTAAAATGATCGCGCTGAGCCAGCATCGGATTATCCAACCACATGCCCCAAACAGCGTAGTTCATGGCGAGATGGGTTCCGAGCGCAACGAGTACGGGCAGGGCGACGATCGCGCACACTGCTCCGGCTCTCTGCAACCCGCCATCGGAAAGCGCGCGTACGCGAAGAACCCACAGCAGATACGCGCCCAACGGGGGTCCAGCGATCGCAGCGGGAACGCTCACCAAGAGAAGCATAGAAGTTAGAGTGCTCCCGAGCCCCAACGCGGACAAGCGGCCTGAACGCCGGTAGGCATCGATGCTGCAGAGAACTCCGAGGATCACCACCGTCTCAGTCGTGTGTCGAAGGACGTAACCCGACATCGTGGCGACATAAGTCGTGAGTCCGAGCAAGACACTCGCGAGAAACGCATTGCGAGGCGTGACTCCCAACCGTCGCTCATAAAGATAAAAGAGGGCAATCAACACGGCGCTCATGACCGGCCCGTAGAGCTTGACTGTGACCACCTCGAGGGTCCCAGCTCCGATCGCGCCCGCTTCCGTCAAACGGACCGGACCCGCTAGTGCTAGGGCCCACGTGTCAGGCAGACCCTGCCTGATGATCTTCGCGATACCGTAGAATGGGAGCTTCAGGACCGCTTGACCAATCGCGAAGTGGCTATAACGCCGCCCGTCCGCCCCACGAAAGGCGTGCGGCCCGCCGTGACTGAGCGCAAGCTCACCTCGCTCCCAGATCGATTCGACGGTTCCAAAGACGGTGATTTCGTCAGTACTATCAAAGTGACCCGACGAAAACGGTAAGTAAACGAGAAAAAAGCAAATCGCTAGCATCGAGGCGATCCGGCGATCCGCCCGGGCTTCGTACTGAGTTTCGGATGCCAATATTCGCGCGTCCTTCATGACCGAGAAAACTTCATCAGCATCCGTTCCGAGCGGGAAGCACGAACCCCGTCCTCAGCATCGCCCATGATGGCAAACATTTCGCCACTCAGGCTTCGGTATCGTCCTGCTTCGCGCTTGTCAGATCCGGTTTTTCATCTCACTCCACCTTGGATCTGGTTTCGTGGTGGGACGCGATCTCGAGCGCGGCGCAGATCGGCGTCCTCTTGCTTTCGAGGACTGCTGATCGCCACGATCCGCGTCTCGTCCACGCCGCCATCGCGCACAGCAGAGCAGGGCTGCAACCCCAACAACCCGACATTCCTACCATTGCGCCTACAGCCGTACCACCGATAAGATATATTATGTCAAGTAGGAAGATTTGGGCGATGCGATCCAAATCCATGACCGGTCCGGATTCCGTTTGAATACTGACTGACTGGTAGGTAGAGTGGCCAGGATGTCTCCGGAACTCACCCCCACGCGCCAAGGTGCAGAGCGACGCCAGGAAATTCTCCGCGTGGCGATCGACGTCTTCGGCGAGGCAGGCTACGCCGGCGCTCGCATCGACGAGGTGGCACGGCGCGTCGGGATCCGAAGACCCTCGATCCTCTACTACTTCCCGGACAAGCAATCGCTCTATTCGGCCGCGGTCAGCGCGGTCGTCCGGGACATCGTCGATCGAGTCGTGGCCACCGAGAACGATCCCGGCGAACGACTCGAGGCGATCGGGAACGCCTGGATCGACTTCGTGATCGCTCGCCCCAATGCGGCCCGCGTCTTGCTCCGTCAGATGATCGACGCGGATCCGATTCCAATCCGGGGTACCGAGGCACCGGTCCGCGCACTCCTCACATCGATTCAGTCCGCGATCGATGAACGCATGAACCTCGACGGTCAAAAAGCCATTGCTGCCAGTGAATTCATGCTGATTCTCTCGAGTACTTCCCTGGTCTGGGTCGCGAGTCGCAGCGCGATCGAAGGAGCCCTCGGGCTCGACACCCTTTCGCCACAGTCGATTCAGCGACACCGACGAACACTGCATGCCCTGACCCGACAACTGCTCGCGGCTGCAGACGAAGCGGCGACGCCTCCACCCGAATCAAAACCTGTTTTTTCAACGAAAAGGACGAGGAAGCGATGATTTCGAAGCGGTCCCCGAAACGCGCATCCCGGCCCACGCGCGCTTGGTTCGTCATCTTCGGAATGATCTCGACCCTGTCGATTCTGCCAGCTTCAGCAAGTCACGCCGCCGATACCCGCGATTCCATCGCCGTCGACCTCTCTGCATACGAAGGCCATTGGCAGAGAGTCGAGGCGAGTGAATCCGACGCAGAGCGTAAAACTGCAATCGAAAAAGCCGTAAAGGGGCTTTCCTGGATCGTGCGTCGAATGGCGGGTGGCGTCCTTCGTAGATCCACGGCCCCTCCCCCGGAACTGCAATTCGCCTGGGATGGCGAACGACTCCATCAAGGTCTAGCGGACGAGAACGGCGGATTCTCTCGACGCATCGAACTCGACGGCCAACTTCGCAGCCTCAAGGACAGCCGCGGCGAGGACTTCTCGGCCGCTTGGGCCTGGACCGGCGAAGGCCTTCGACTTCGGTGGGAGCAGCATCAAGCGAACGGACACAACGTCTACCGACTCGAGGAGGACGCGCATACGTTGATTGTCGAGCACACGATCAACGTGACCGCGATTTCGAATGTCGCACCGATCGTTTTTCTTTCGCGTTTCAGCCGCACTGCCCTGCCCGCCCGGGCGGCGGCAGGACTCGACCAGATCGCTCGCGTGCCCCGCGACTGA
>SMYC01000271.1 GCA_004356105.1 Acidobacteriota bacterium
GCTCAACACCAAGCCCCCCGAAGCTGTTGGCACACTGCTGGTAGTGCCGTTCGCTCACCCCCAGGGCTGCCGCACCTACCTCGTGGCCGACCCCGTGAGCAAGCAAGCCCTTGCCCTCGACGTGCATCTTGACCTCGTCGATGACGTTGCGGAACGCGCCCGCTCCGAGGGCTGGAAGCTCCCCTACGTGGTGGACACTCACACTCACGCCGACCATCCGTCGGGCGCGGGAACACTGGCCGACCGTTTCCATAGCACCCGAATAGCCCACGAGCTGGCCCAGCACGTTGGCGTCACTCGACACCCCAGCGATGGCGAGATCCTGCACCTCGGCGACCAACCTGTGACCGTGCGCCACGCACGCGGTCACACGCCAGACCACATCGTTCTGGTCACGGACAAAGCCCTGTTCTCAGGGGACACGATTCACATCGGTGGTGTAGCGCGCACCGACTTCCTCGGCGGTGACGCGGGCCAGTTGTTCGACTCCGTGCACCGGCTGCTGGCTGACCTCGCCGACGAAACCGTTCTCTTCCCAGGTCACGACTACCAAGGACGCGGCCAAAGCACACTCGGCCAGGAAAAGCAGACAAATCCCTGGCTCGCGATTTCAGACCGTGACGACTTCGTGCGAGAGCTCACGGCGAACCCACCTCCACGCCCCGCCAACATGGACGACCTCCTGCGCCTGAACCGCGAGGGGATCGACATCCCGGACACCGTCTCCGCTGAAGAGGCCGTTCGTCTGGTCGAGGCGGGAGGTGCGTCGAGCGTCATCGATGTTCGCACTGGAGCGGAGTTTGATGCGGAGCACGTGCCGGGAGCACGCTTGGTCCCGCTCGACAAACTCGCTCAGCGAGCCGACGAGGTGCGCGCAACTGCAGCACCACGCCTGCTTCTCTGCCGGACTGGCAGCCGAGCCGCGATAGCCAAGAAAACGTTGGCCGCTCTGCACGTCAGTGGCCTGACCGTTGTCGATGGCGGCATCGAAGCCTTCCGGAATGCGGGCGGCGAAACCGAGAAAGGCCGGGACCGCATGTCGCTCGAGCGGCAGGTTCGCATCCTCGCCGGAGCACTGTCGCTACTTGGCGTGGGGCTCGGCGCGTTCGTCCACCCTGGGTTCCTTGCGCTCGCAGCGTTCATCAGCGCGGGTCTAGTGTTTGCCGGTGTCACGGACTGGTGCGGCATGGGCCTTCTGCTCGCCAAAGCACCATGGAATCAGAGCTCCTCGGAGAACGCAGAGAACGCAGCGGCGGCGCCAGCAGCGTGCGCCGCAAGCGCACCTACCGCCGGATGTGCTGCTTCAGTCCCCTCAAGCGGAAAGGTCATAACCTGACCCGCCATCGCCCGTTACCTCGAGGTAGCTAACGCATCAGTTCTATCAAGCAGGAAGTGCAGCGGGTCTCGAGAAGACCGTGGCTACCTGATGCTGGCAGGCGATAACGCTATCGCAGCGGGTGCGGCGGACGTAGCCACCGCGCGCTCTCATTGGACACGACAATGAGCTGAGCTACAACTACAAAGCGCGCCTTCTTTACCGCCACGGCTTGGCTAGGCCACGGGCCAGTGGAATTTGGCTGTCGCCGATTGGAAGCAGGCGGTGGATGTTCTTCGAGAAGGAGGGTGCCGGCGATATCGCGGGGCGTATCTGCTGGTGGCTGGGATTCCAGCAATTTTTCGACTATTGCACGGACGAAGGCCTCGCCGTCGAGCGTGGCTTTCGAGCCGTGGACGACGTGAGCGCCTCGCGGAGCAGGCTCGACGGCGTCGCCTTTCAGGCGCACCCGTTGCCCGGTAACTTCGAAGAAGTTCTCGAGCGTTCCGACGGGGCTCTTAGGATTGCTGAAGAATTGGGTGACGAACGCCTGCTGAGAAGCGAGGTGCTTTTTCGGCCGCGCGTAGCCGTTCTGGATTCATCTGATGGCCAGGCCGCATGAAGGAAGCTGGCGAACGTGCCGTGGATCTCACGAAACGCTGCGGTAGCCCTTGGGCCAAATCGAACACCGACAGCATCACCCAGCTCGCGTGGCTTCTCACGGCCAGACTCGGCAATCGGGAGAGTGAGCTTCCCAAAATAAACGCGCTTACCGTTCGCCAGGCGATCTGAGCGATCTACGAAGAGCCCGGCATGCCCATTCACCCAAGAGATGGCGAACGCTCGTAAGTGAACCCCGGCTCTCCCCCACTCCGATTCTCAGGGGGACCGGCGTGTGTGGTATCATTTTAAATTAACGTCAAACACAACAGACCCTTGCGTACTCTCGAGCTGGGCGGAGTTCACTTGGAGTAGCCATGTATCGAAAAGCGTCGGGCCCGAGTTTCCTCGTCGCCCTATTCATTGTGTTCGTTCTGAACCCTGAGAGCGCACACGCCTATCTGGACCCGGGCTCGGGCAGCTACGTCTTCCAGATCATCGCCGCGACGGCCGTTTCCGCGTTTTTCGTGCTCAAGGTCTATTGGCACCGGTTGACGTTGTTTCTGTCGCGACTGGTCTCGGGCCGGCCTCCCGAGGACGAGCAGAAAAACCAAGCGAGCTAATCTCACCCGGTCTCGGGAACGCGAGCGCGGATTCGAATAGCCGCACCTTACGAGTCGTCGATGCCCACCGAGAGCGTGATCCTGTTGGGCGCCGGCCGGCCCTACCGGGGTGCACCTCCCTCTGCACTGCAAAAAACGCCGGACCACCGGCGGCTTCTGGATTGGATCGTCGATGCCTTCTCGGATTTGGACGTCGACTGGCACTTCGTAGGCGGCTACCAGCTCCAGGAAGTCGCCCGCAGCTATCCTGGGATGCGCTACTCGGTCAACCCCGACTGGCGGCATACCGGTAGCGTGGCCTCACTCTTCGCCGCGCCGCTCACATCCAATCGGCCTCACTACGTGGCCTATACGGACGTCGTCTTCACGAAGAAAGTCGTCGAGCGACTGCGCGCTACCAAAGGTGACGTCGTGCTCGCGGTCGATTCGAACTGGCGCCGTCGCTACCGCAACCGGCATCCGGATGACATGATGGCCGCCGAGAAAGTCCACCTCTCCGGTGAGCGGGTAACAGCCATAGGGGTATCCCTTCCTCGCCTGGACGGGGACGCGGAGTTCGCAGGGCTCGCCCGTTTCTCGAAAGACGCCGTCGAGCGCCTTCGTGAGCTCGCGACGAGCGAGGCCAAGCGGTTCGCGCATGCTGGGCTCCCCGAGTTATTCCAGACGCTCGTCGAGGAAGGGCTCTCGATCGTCGCCGTGGACGTGGGCGCCGAATGGGCCGAGCTCAACGCGCCGCAGGATCTCGCCCGCTTCGTTCTCGGAACCAAGGCGGAGACCCTCGAGCGGCTCCGGCCCCTCGTGCGCTCGGCCAAGATCGGCGAGCAAGTCTCCTTCACCGTGGGGGACTGGAATGGCAACGCTGAAGCCGTGCTGCAAAGAATACGGGAGGAGCTCGGGAAAGAACCGCTTGCCGTACGCAGCAGCGCTATCACCGAGGACAGCTGGACGACGGCCAACGCGGGCACGTTCTTGAGCGTCACCAACGTTCCCGCCTCCCCGCAACGCGTGGTTCGCGAGGCGGTGGATCAGGTCATCGCTTCCTTCGACGACGCGAGCCCAGAGAACCAGATTCTCGTCCAGCGCATGCTGCGCGACGTGGACTGGAGCGGCGTAGCCTTCACGCGCTCGCTGAGCTCGGGCGCCCCCTACTACATCATTAACTACGACGACACGACGCGCAGCACCGAGACCGTGACCAGCGGAAGCGGGCGCCACCTCAAGACGATGGTGCTCCATCGGGATGCGGACCGACTTCCGGAGAACGCGCCCAAAGAGCTCGGGCAGCTCCTCGAAGCGCTCCGGGAGTTGGAAGGGCTCGTCGGGCATGATTCCCTCGACATCGAGTTCGCCTGCACCGCGGACGGTACCATCCACATTTTTCAGGTGCGCCCCATCGTCGTCGACCACAGCCGGTGGCGCGTTTCGGACAAGCTCGTGGGCGAGATGCTCGAGGAAGCCTCCCGCCGTTTCGAGGAAGCGCAGCATCCCTTGCCTTTCACACTTGGTACACGCACCTTCTTCGGCGTCATGCCCGACTGGAACCCAGCGGAGATCATCGGAACCAAGCCGCGGCGACTCGCGGCAAGCCTCTACCGTTACCTGGTAACGGACGACATCTGGGCCGCTCAACGAGCGGAGTTCGGCTATCGGGACCTGCGCCCGCAGCCTCTGATGAACGCGTTTCTCGGGCATCCCTATATCGACCTTCGTGCCTCGTTCAACTCGTTCGTTCCGCGGAGCCTCTCAGACGATCTGGCTCAACGGCTGGTCGCGTCCTATTTGGACCGTCTGGAGAAATACCCGCACCTCCACGACAAGATAGAGTTCGAGATCGCATTCACCTGCTCGAGCTTCGATTTCGCCACGCAATCAGAGAGACTGACCGCTGCCGGCTTTTCCGAGGCGGAGATCGCGCGCATCGAGGCGGAGCTCGCGGCCATCACCCGTGGCGCGCTCGCGCGTTTCCAAGCAGACGCGAAGAGCGTGGACAGCTTCGAGCAGCGATACGGGCCTCTCGGCGGTTTCTCGGGCCCGCCACTTCAAAAAGCTGTCGCACTCCTCGAGGACTGCCGTCGCTACGGCACACTTCCCTTCGCTCATCTAGCGCGAGGCGCCTTCGTGGCCACAAACTTGCTTCGCTCGGCCGTCTCCGCGGGCCTGCTGAGCGAGGAGGAGCACGCGGCCTTCATGGGCTCGCTCGATACGGTGGCGAAAGGCTTCACCAAGGATGGCGCCCGCATCGCGGCTGGCACGCTTTCTTGGAGCGACTTCGTGGATCGCTATGGGCACTTGCGCCCGGGCACCTACGAGATCACATCACCGTGCTATTTCGAAGAGCCGGAACGCTACCTCCGTCCCCTCACCTTGGACCCGGGCCTATCAGAGTCGCCGAAGGAAAGTTTCTCCTGGTGCAAGGAAACGGCACAAGCACTCGTTGAAGGGCTGACGAAAATGGGCCTCAACGATTCACGACTGAGTGTCGAGGAAGAGATGCACCGCGTCGACGCGTTCTTCCGGCAGACGATCGAAGGACGCGAGCATGCGAAGTTCATCTTCACGCGTCATCTGAGCGGGGCGCTCGAAGCCATCGCGCGCTTCGGGGAAGAGCGAGGCCTATCCAGAGACCAACTCTCTCACGTCGGCTTCGAAGACCTACGCCTCGTGCAAGCGGGGATGGCACCCGCGGACATAACGGCTTGGCTCGAGGAGCGTGCCCTCGAGGGTGAGAAATGGCACGACGTCACCCAGGCCGTTGAGCTTCCTCCTCTCCTCGTGAACGCCGAGGATCTTCGTGGCTTCGTTTTCCCCGAGAGCCAGCCGAACTTCGTGAGCCTCGGGAAGGTGACCTCCGAAGTCGCCGTACTCCGGGGAGACGAGACCGAGCTCCCAAAGCTCTCCGGCAAAATCGCCCTCATCCCCCAGGCGGATCCAGGCTACGACTGGCTCTTCGGGCAAGGCATCAGCGGGCTCGTCACCACTTATGGCGGCGCCAATTCGCATATGGCCATCCGGGCAGCGGAGTTCGGCTTGCCCGCTGCCATTGGCGTCGGGGAGATTCTTTTCGAGCAGCTCGCAGGGGCGCACGTGCTCTGCCTCGATTGCGCCGGCCGTCACATCCAAGTGGTGCGATGATGAAGACCAAGAGGATCGGACTGACGCAGCGGGTCGAGATCATCCCCGACTATGGCGAGCGACGGGACGCTCTCGATCAAAACTGGACGCGGCTCTTACGCAAATTGGGTTTCGCGCCCGTTCCTCTTATGAATGCGATTCCCTCGAACGAGGTGGGCTCCTATCTGAACGAGCTCGACCTCTCCGGTGTCATCCTGACCGGTGGGAACGACATCGCCGAGCTCGAAGGTGCCCAAGACCCCGCACCGGAGCGAGACCGTTTCGAGGCATCGCTCCTCGATGCCGCCATCGAGCGCGGCCTCCCTATCCTCGGTGTGTGTCGCGGCATGCAAGTGGTCAACCTCCACGAGGGCGGCAACCTCGTCCGGATCGATGGCCACGCGGGAGCGCGCCATCGGGTCGAATGGGACGGGCGCATTCTGGAAGTGAACAGCTATCACAATTTTGGTATCGGAGGACTCGGAGACGGTCTCGTAGCAACGGCGCGCTCGGACGATCGATCCATCGAAGCCTTTCGCCACAACGCTCGAGCCATCGAGGGCGTCATGTGGCACCCCGAGCGCGAAAAGCCGTTTCAGGAAGAGGATCTCAGCTTGCTGGCTAAGCTCTTCGGCGCGGAGCCTAATTCGTGAAAGCGGTAGTGCTCGCCGCCGGTGAGGGCAAGCGACTGAGGCCACTCACCGCCGATCGGCCGAAATGTCTCGTAGAGCTCGGAGGCCGGAGCCTTCTCGAGCGACAGGTAGCGGTGTTGCAGGCGGCGGGAATCTCGGACATTACCGTCGTCGGAGGCTATCGTGCAGACCAGCTCGAGGGGCAAACTTGGCGCGTGGTGCGCAACGAGGACTACGCCGTGACGAACATGGTGGCAACCCTTTTCTGCGCGCGAGACACTTGGTCGAGCGACGCGGATCTCATCGTGTGCTATGGCGACATCGTTTACGAGGAGCGCGTTCTGCACGCGCTCCTGGCCTCCCGTGCACCCATCGGCGTCGTCATCGACCGAAACTGGAGAGCCTATTGGGAACGACGCATGGAGGATCCATTGAGCGATGCGGAGACCCTGAAGCTCGACAAGAACGGGCTCATCGTCGAGCTCGGCAAGAGACCACGAAGCTACAAGGACATCGAGGGGCAGTATATCGGCCTGTTCAAAGTCCGCGCGGACTGCATAGCGCCGATGGAAACGCGCTATGACACGATGGACCACGACGCAAACTACGACGGCCAGGATTTTCTCAACATGTACATGACAAGCTTTCTCCAGAACCTGATCGACCTGGGCTGGGAGGTTTCGGCCGTTCCCATCGACAACGGCTGGCTGGAGACGGACACGAAGGCCGACCTCGACCTCTACCACGCGATGCTTCTAGACGGCTCGCTCGCACGCTTCTGTCGGCTTACGTGAGCCTCGAATGCTGAAGGCTTTCGCGAGAGCTCTCCACCCATGGCGAGAGCTCCGACGCTTCAAGCAACTGAGCCCGGAGGAGCGCACCTGCGTTTTCTACGCCGAGTCTGCCTCGTACTGGATCTACCTGAAGCCCGTCGTTCTGAGCCTCATCAAGGATTTCGGTCGCCGCATTTGCTACGTCACTTCTGACCGGGAGGACCCGCTCCTGACCGAACCCCTCTCTGGGATGCTCCCGTTCTATATCGGCTCAGGCGTGGCGCGCGTGATGCTTTTTTCCGGGCTCGAGGCGAGAGTCGCGGTGATGACTTTGCCCGATCTCGGGCTCTTTCAGATCAAGCGCTCCGGCCACCCCGTGCACTACGTTTACTTGCATCACTCGATCGTCAGCACCCACATGATCTACCGACGCGGCGCTTTCGATCAGTTCGACTCGATCCTTTGTGTCGGGCCACACCATGTCGAGGAGACGCGGCAATGGGAGAAGCTCCAGGGGCTCCCCTCGAAGGAGCTGCTCCACCACGGCTATGGGCCGCTCGACCAACTTCTAGCCGAGCCCGCTCGCTCCGGCAAGGCGGCGACGGAGCCCAAGGTGCTCGTGGCCCCGTCCTGGGGAGCTCAAGGTCTTCTGGAAACGCAAGGACGACCGCTCGTCGCGTCCCTTCTCGAGGCGGGCTACCACGTCACCGTACGTCCGCATCCGCGCACGGACAAGCTCGCACCGGAGGCGATGGCGGAGATCAGCGCCTCCTTCGCGGAGCACCCGCGTTTCGCCTGGGACCGAGAGGCTGGCTCCAAGCGCTCTTTTCTCGAAGCGGACGTCATGGTGAGCGATTGGTCCGGAGCGGCTTTCGAGTTCGCACTCGGACGCGAACGCCCCGTCTTGTTCGTCGATGTTGCGCGCAAAGTTCAAAACACCGACTACGGGAAGATCGAGGCCGTCCCCGTGGAGGTCTCTTTGCGGGAGACGCTCGGCGCCGTGCTCACGCCAAGCGCTATCGCGCAGGCCCCCGCAAAAGTCGAAGCGTTACTCGGCGAGGGCTCCGAGAGGGTGAAGCGCCTTCGCGAAGCGCGAGCGCGCTGGGTCTATAATCCCGGAAAGAGCGGCCGCGCCGGTGCGGAGGCTTTGGAGCGACTCATGAACGAAAACCCGACCGGCCAACCGGATCCATCCCGTGGATAGCCTCCTTTCGGAAATCGAAGCAACGCTTCCGAGTGCTTTGGCCGACGGTAATACGACCATCACCTTCGTTGGGCGCCTCGTTCGCGAGCGACCCGACCGACTCGACGAGGCTGCACGCGAGGGACTCGACGCGCTCTGCCGAAAAGTCGACATCGTGCGCCAAGTGCGGGTCGCCTATGACGAGAGCTGGAAGAAAGCGGCGGACATGACGCCTCTTCCGCTCGAGCACTGGCCGGCCTTGGTCGCGGCGCTCCTGCTCGCGGCCGATCGCTCAACGCGTGAGCCTGATGGAAAAGGCAAGGCGCTCAAGCTCATCAACACGGCTTTCAACGCCATCACCCTGTACCGAGACCGGGCGAAGGATCCGGAGCCGCCGTTTCTCGCTGCGCTCGAGGATTGGGCGGCGCGCTCTCTGGACGATCGATGAACGACCTCCCGCTCACCGTTCTCGTGCACGACGGACCCATGGCCCGTGCCTATCTGGCCGCGCTTCGCGCCGCGGAGCTTCGTCCCGAGCGCATCTTGCTCCTCGTCTACGATAGGCACCCTTCAACGGGAAAGCCCGTGGGCCGCTTCTTGCCGGGCTCGCTTCGTGCGGCTTACGCCGAGCGCGTCCAGTCCCGTGCGTTCTTCCACTGGCCACGCTTTCTCCGCACCACCCGTCCTAAGCTCTACGCGGGAATGGTCGAAAAGATCGGCGAGACGCTCGACTTATCGGCGGACGTTTTCGAGGAGCTGATCGGAGAAACCCCGCTCGAAGCGTTTACCGATCGACTCGAGCGGCTGCGGGTGTCAGGGCTGAAAGACCCCGCGCTCACCGAAGCTCTTTCCGGAAATGGACCCATGGCTGTGCTCTTCACCGGAGGCGGCATCCTTCGCGAGAACCTGCTCGAGCTTCCGGGGGTTCGTTTCCTCCACATCCATCCCGGGTTCCTGCCTCACGTTCGAGGGGCCGACGGTCTGCTCTGGTCCAGCCTCGTTCGTGGCCGGCCGGGCGCGAGCTGCTTCTACATGGAGGCAGGGCTCGACACAGGCGCGCTCGTTCTAGCCGAGGAGTTTCCTCGTATCACGTTTCCCCGATCTCTCACTGATTCCCTCGATGATGCCATGCTGTACCGCGCTCTGTTCTCGTTCTACGATCCGGTTCTGAGAGCGAAGATGCTGACGAACGTACTCCACGCGGAAGCGGATCCGTTGAACCTTCCCGCCGAGCCTCAGGACACGAGCGTCGGCGTGACCTATCACTTCATGGGCCCCGCCGTCAGAAAGGCGGCGCTCGCCGAGCTCTTTTGCTGATGCCCGACTTCTCCAAGTACTACGACAAATACTCCTTCTGGGCGAACTTCGCTTTCATGAAAGCGCTCTTCGCCAAATCGTCGAACATCCGAAAGCAGGCGCTCAGGAACCGCCAGGCGGATTACGCACGGCTCGGCGCCGCTCCGAAGTTACTGGAGCTGCACCGCGAGTTGAACCAGTGTCTCGTCGAGGCCAGCGGTGAATGGAAGAGCCACGATTACGGCGAGGGCTACTTCTATCAGGGCCTCTCTGCACTCGGCATCACAGGCTTACGCGACACGGACGCTCGGGTCACAGCGATGGAGCTCGAAAAGCGCGTGGCGGGCAAGACCGTGCTCGAGATAGGCTGCAATAGCGGCTTTCTCTCGCTCGCGATCGCTGCCTCGGCGAAGCGGGTCGTCGGCTTCGACATCAATCCGCACGTCATTCGCATGGCGGAGCTGGGCGCGCGTTTTCTGGAAAGGGACAACGTCAACTTCAGCGTCGCCGCGTTCGAGGACCTCCCGGAGGAGGAGCCGTTCGACTGCGTCTTGTCTTTCGCCAACCACTCCACCTATGACGGCAACACTCGGCACAGTATCGAAGCCTATTTCGACCGGTGCCGGGCGCTGACGGCAACGGGAGGCTATCTGCTGTTCGAATCCCACCCGCCGGCCCACGAAGGGACAGGCCTCGAGGACGTCCTCTCCACCATCGCAGCCCGTTTCGAGATCGAGGAGCAGCGGACGCTCCACTACGGAACGTTTCTGGACCAGGGCCGGACCTTCGCCGTAGCCCGCCGCAGCGACGTCTCCTAATCTTAGGCTCTAACTTGTCATGGTGGCATAGAGCTCCGTCCACCACGCGAGAGATTCGCAAGACAAGCCCGGCACGAGGAACGGCGCCACGACCAGCGCGTAGGCGAGCACGCCACACCAAATGACGGGGTCACGGGCAAGCCGCGAGTCGCTAGAGTCCCTCACATCAATGTTTTGGGCAAAACCGGATAAGTGTCAGGTATCAAAGCGTTTCGCTTCCATCCTCCCGTAGTCGAGAATAGATAGCACTCGTCCATCATGAAGCGCCGGATTCTCCGCTCTCACGATAGGCCACGGCCTCCTGAAGATGCGCCGATTCGATGGTCTCGGTTTCCGCGAGGTCGGCGATCGTTCGTGAGACTTTCAGAATTCGGTGAAAAGCACGCGCGGACAAACCGAGACGATCGACGGCTTGTTTCAAAATAGCTTCGCCGCTCGGCTCGAGCACGCAGTAGCGTGTAATCTGTTGGGGCGTCATGGCGGCATTCAGCTTCGCCCGCCCCCGGCGAAAGCGCCGCTCTTGCGCGCGGCGTGCCCTCACCACCCGGCGCCTCACGTCGTCTGAGCTTTCCCCCGTCCCCCGTCGCAACAGGTCGTCCGAAGAGAGCGCGCGGACGGGAACGCGAAGGTCGATACGATCGAGAAGCGGCCCCGAGATCCGAGCTTGGTATCGACGCACCATGCCTGGCGTGCACTGGCAGGGCCGCACCGCTGCGTCCCGATAGCCGCACGGACAAGGATTCATCGCGGCCACGAGCGTGAACCGCGCCGGCAGCAAAGCGACCCGTTCGACGCGTCGGATGCGAACGCGTCCGTCCTCGAGCGGCTGGCGCAACGACTCGAGGGCAGAGCGTGAGAATTCCGGGAGCTCGTCGAGAAACAAGACACCGCGATGGGCCAAGCTCGCTTCGCCCGGCATGAACCCCCTCCCGCCTCCCACCATCGATGCGGTCGAGAGCGTGTGGTGGGGTGAGCGGAACGGCGGCGCTTCGACGAGCGCGCCGTCGTCGAGAAGGCCAGCGACCGAGTGGATCTTCGTGACTTCGAGCGCTTCCGCGGGCAAGAGCGGCGGGAGAATCGACGGCAGTCGCATCGCTAGAAGACTCTTGCCCGCGCCCGGCGGGCCGGACAATAAGAGGTTGTGTCCGCCGGCGGCAGCGACCTCGAGGGCGCGCTTCGCGTGACGTTGTCCTTTGACGTCGGTCAGATCGAGGGCTACGGACGGGCGCGAACGGCCGCGTGTGGCTTTTTTCGGATGAAGCTCTTCGGCTGACAGAAACTCGACGGCGTCTCGCAAGCTCGCAACCGAGTACACCTCCGCGGCCTTCACGAGGCAAGCTTCAGCCACATTGTCTTCGGGCACGACGATGCGGGACACGCCTTCCTGCACCGCCTGCGAGACGATCGGTAAAACCCCGCGAACGCGCCGCAAATCGCCGTTCAAGGCGAGCTCACCGAGAAACAGCGTGTCTTCGAGCCGCCCGAGCGGGGACTGCTCGAGCGCAACGACCAGGCACAAGGCTACCGCAAGGTCGAAGCCCGAGCCCTGTTTCTTCACATCGGCAGGCGCGAGGTTGACCGTGGTCGTGCCCTCGCACTTCCCGAATCCGCTATTCGCGAGTGCCGAGCGCACGCGTACTTGCGCCTCGCGCACGGCCGCATCGGGTAGCCCAACCATGCGAAACGAGGTCATCCCCGTGCCGAAATCGACCTCGACCCGGATCACGAGCCCTTCGACGCCGGAGACGGCGCCGGAATACGTACTAGTCAACATGATAACTATGGACGAGTTCAGGTCGGTGAATCCTCCGTCTCGATCCGAATTTTGTGAAACTCACGCGTGTAGGTTATGTTCGAGGAGAGTGGAGACCAACATCCTGCGTCGGTTTGTCGGCGCCCTTTTTGCCGCCGGAGTGCTGGGAATCAGCATCGAGCTTTGCTTCCTCGGCCATACAGAAGATCGCTTGCAGCTCGTTCCGCTGGTGCTGCTCGGGCTGGGCCTCGTCGCGCAGATTTGGCTCGTATGGCGTCCGAGCTCCGCGAGTCTTCGCGCGTTCCGATCCCTGATGCTTTTATTCGTGCTCAGTGGGTTCGTGGGCGTCTACTTGCACTACAGTGCCAATGTCGAGTTCGAGCTCGAGATGTATCCGTCCCGCAGAGGGCTGGAACTGGTTCGGGAAGCTTTGACGGGCGCTCTACCAGCGCTTGCTCCCGCGACCATGATGCATCTCGGGTTCTTGGGATTGGCATCAACTTACCGATATCTGAAAGGAGCTACACAATAATGAGGAGGAAAGCTTCGCTTTGTTCCGCCCTGACGATACTCATCACCTTGACGGCCGCAGCGGGCGTCACCCAGGTCGGCAAGAACGACGGTGTGGTCAATCCGAACCTCGCCGGGAAGGACGAGCTCCTTCGCCTGGCACATCTCGACGAGAATCTGGTCGCGTCGATCCTCGAGCAACGTCCGTCCATCGGCATGCTCGCCCTCCATGAGCTCTTGCAGCCCATGTTGAGCGAGGAGGCGCTCGAGGAGCTATACGCGCAACTTTTCGTCCCTATCGATCTCAACACGGCGAGCCGCGAAGAGATCCTTCTCGTCCCCGGCGTCGGCCGCCGAATGGCCCACGAGTTCGAAGAGTACCGTCCCTATAAGGCCATGGCTCAATTTCGGCGGGAGATCGGTAAATATGTCGACGACGACGAGGTCGCGCGACTGGAGCAATACGTTTTCGTCCCCATCGATCTCAACACGGCAAGCGAGGACGACATTCTCAGTATCCCGGGTGTCGGGCAACGCATGCTTCATGAGTTCATGGAGTACCGTCCCTACCGCAGCATGGCGCAATTCCGCCGCGAGATCGGCAAGTATGTCGACGACGACGAGCTGAACCGCCTCGCGCGTTACGTAACGCTTCGACCCGAGTAACTTCTTAGACCAAGATCAATATTAAGAAAAGCGTAACGCAAAGGCGCAAAGAAAAGAAGCCTCCTCCGCAAAATCTGTGGGTAGCATTGGGGAGTAAACTCGGCTAACTAATTGATAATAAACACCTTCTTCCCAGCGCACGCGGCTTGGCTTTCGTGTGTGACTTCGCGCTTCCTGAAACCCGGAGCCCCGCCGGAGGCCCC
>SMYC01000272.1 GCA_004356105.1 Acidobacteriota bacterium
ACCTCGTGGGTGGCTCGGAACTCCCTTCTGGAGCACGGACGGCAAGGCAATGCTCTTTAGTGCTCAGGGTCCTGGAGACCACTGTCCGATCATCGAAAGGTTTCGGAGCCCCCGAACGCCATCCTTCGCTGGTCAACCTGCGGGCCGGTGCCGCCTCGATGCGGCTCTCGCTCGAAACTCAGACGCGGAAAGCAACCAGCGCATCCGCGTCTCGGATTGAGCCACGCTACCTTCGAGCGTAATCACCGGAATTCGTCTACAATCCGTTCCACAATGAGAACGTCGACAAAGGGAGTCAGTAAATGAAAATGAACCGATACGCTGTCTGTGTGGGTTTACTGTTTTTCAGCACCGTTTCAGCGGCTCAGGACAAACGAACATCCTCATCATCTGGGGTGACGATATCGGCTGGAACAACGTCAGCGCCTACAATCGCGGCATGATGGGCTACGACACACCGAACATCGAGAGCATCGCTAATGACGGCATGTTGTTCACAGATGCCTATGGGCAAAACAGTTGTACAGCAGGAAGGTCCGCTTTTATCACGGGCCAGAGCCCGTTTCGCACAGGCCTCTTGAAGGTAGGCTTGCCTAGCGCAGCAGAAGGATTGCGACCAGAGGACCCGACAATCCAAGCCAATGGGTTATGCAACGGGCCAGTTCGGCAAGAATCATCTTGGTGATCGCGATGAGCATCTACCCAGCAATCACGGATTTGATGAGTTTTTTGGAAACCTGTACCACCTAAACGCCGAAGACGAACCGGAGAATGAAGATTACTCGAAGGATCCCGCATTCGCCGAGAGATTCGGTCCCCGAGGCGTCATTCATTCCCTAGCGGATGGCATGATCGAGGACACCGGCCCGCTGAACAGGAAGCGCATGGAGACGATTGATGAAGAAGTCACCGAGCGTGCGCTTGGTTTTATAGAAAGTCAAGGAACCATGCATATGCATCGAGCTCTCATATTTCTCGCGGCTATTTCCCTGACCCATACCGCCTCTGGCGCGGACGGCAACAAGCTCATCCGGATCCTGGAATCCGGCCAGGTTGCCTTCGGTTCCTTCGTTCGAGAAAAGACACCTGAAGGGGCGCGCGAGCTCGGCGAAAACGCCAAGCTGGATTTTCTCTTCTATGATATGGAGCATGGCGCGTTCGACGTCCCGACACTCGAACTATTCTTGAAAGCACTCCGCGCCGGCACCGCCACCTGCGGTGGTGGTGCGCACACGGTTATCGTGCGCATCCCACCGGTGCACGACGACCCGGCGGCGGCGAAAGAACGTATCGAAGCGCTCATCGAGGCGGGGGCGGACGGCGTGGCGCTTCCCCATATCATGAACGCCGAAGAAGCCGCCAAAGCGGTTCAGTGGATCGAAGCCGCAACGGATCGCATGTGGCCGGGCAATCCCGAGGGTGACTTCTTGTCCTTCATGATGATCGAGGACCGAGACTCGGTGGACCACGCCGAAGAGATTATCCGTACGGAGCGCGTGAGTATTTTCTCGCCTGGGCCGGGAAGCCTTCGAGGCGCTTATGGCGGCGACATGGACGCCGTGCAGGCGGCGGTTGCGAAAGTGCTTGCGGGCTGCAAAGCCGCTTCCGTTCCGTGCGCCAATACGGCGCGGGAGAGCGATGTCGTTGCCAAGGTCAAGGCGGGCTTTCGTCTGCTCATCGTTCAAGGAGAAGCGCTCGACTTGGGGCGTAAGGCGGCACGCCGCTAACGCTGACGCCCTCATTGGGATAAAAATGCGATGTCGATAGGCAGAGCACTAGCGCTAGCACCATCGCGCAGTACATGTAGCTGGGCCGGTCGACCGGCGAATCGTGCTCGTGCAAGGCGCAGCCGGCGCTGTCGGTTTGAGCGCCGTCGCGCTCGCCAAGCATGCGGGAGCCCCCGTGATCGCAACCGTACGTTCTGAACGCGATGAACTGCTCGTGGCGCAGGCGAGTGCGGATGACGTCGTGCGGACCGATGGGTTTGCGATTGACGAAGTGATTGAACGCATCCGCACGCTCGCACCCGATGGCATGCACCACGTCGTCGAGGTCGCCTTTCACGCAAACATCGTCATCGACGCCGACATCGCTCCTTGCGGCTGGACTAGACCATCTGACGCCGTATCTCGGCGAGCTCATGAACCTCGAGGCCCCGGGATAGGCATTCTCATACCACCCGAGAGACGCAAGCGCGCCGTCCACGTCGTCCACCAACAGGTAGAGCGGACCCAAGAGGTATCGCCTTCCCGTAACCATCCGAGCCGTATCCCGTCTTCAGCTCGTTCTCGAGCTGGCGTTCGTAGCGTCGAATGCGCTCGCGGATCAGCTTCGGAGATTTAGGGAACAAGATCGGCCATGCGCAACACCAGCGCATTATGTTACTACTATCGCTGACTGGCCGTCGCGGTGCGACGTCATAGGAGGAAAGGATGGGAAAGCGACCCCTCAGCGACCAAGCGAGCTCAGCAGCGCTCGACGAGCTCCTGGACGAGATTCTGACCGATGCCCACGGCGACGACGAGCAGCTCTGGGCGCTCTGCCAAGCCTTCGAGGACAACGTTACCCTGCCGGCCGACGCTTTCATCATCGGCGAGCCCGTGTCCGTGGTCGCTATCGATTATAGCGGGAGCGCAATGCGCGGGCTCACGGCAAAGTGCCGGCGAGAAGATGGGTCGGAGCACGTGGTCGCGGCCGTGGATGTGGCTTTCTCGGCGGGGTCAACGGGCGCTCGCCACGTGGCCGCATACCGTAAATGGCTCGGGCTCGAGCCCTTCGAAGCGAAGGCTCCCGCACCCACGGGACGCAGGCGACAACACAAGGCCACCGCCGAAGATCTCGACTTGAGCGGGCCCATCGAGCTGGTGGCACTTTCGGTCAAGGAGCGCGCGGCCCGCTGTCGCCTGCTGGGAAGCGAGCGCGTCATCACGCTCCGGGCGAGCAGATTGTGGGATATTGTGCCCGGCGAGATCGTCACGGTCGAGCCACGCAAACAGTGGCGCTACTCGGGTCACCCGTACCTTTCAGGAGAAATCACCACCTCCCGCCTCGATGCTCATGCGCTCGGCCTCGTACCACTCAACCTCGAAGATCAAGGAATGTGGGACCCAAAGGAGCATTACTGGGGCCAAGAAGATGAGCCGATCGAGGAATGGGCCAAGCCCATCATCGCCCGCGGGCTGCGCCCGGACCTCGAGATGGAGCGGGTGCTGCCCGGTGAGGATCCCAACAATCCGGATACCGATCCGATCATCGAGGCCAACGAACGCCATGTTGCAGGCGACCGCCTTGGCGCTGAGAGGATGCTCATGGAACTATGCCAGTCCGACCTGCGTTGCCTCGATGCTCATGCGCACCTTGGCAACCTTGCTTTCGACCACCGGCCCGAAGACGCCATCCGGCACTATGAGGTTGGCCTGCGCATCGGAGAGCTGTCCCTCGAGGACGACTTCGATGGCGTCCTGGCGTGGGGGAACATCGACAACCGGCCGTTTCTACGCTGCATGCATGGTTTTGGATTGTGCCTCTGGCGGCTCGAGCGCTTCGACGAGGCCGAGCGCGTCTTCGACCGGATGCTCTGGCTCAATCCGTCGGACAACCAGGGAGTGAGGTTCGTGAACGCGGACGTCAAAGCGGGAAAATCGTGGGAAGAAACCCGAAACGATGGATGATGTGATGATCGGGCCGCGGAATCCGAACGGCTTTTCGCCCTGGAGCTGGCCGGCGATTTCACCGTGGTTGGCGACGATATCGTCGACTCATCTCCTACAAGGCCTCCTGGTCGTTCGTGGATGCTCATTGGCCTCAGTCCAGACGATCCGAGTAGGATGTCATCCATGGAGCGTCGAACATTTTTGACAAAGGGGCTTTCGGCAGCCGCCCTCATTCCTTTCGCCCGTGCCGCATCCACTCAGGTTCCCTCGTTCGAGCTCGAGGAGGTGTCGCTCGCTACACTGTCCTCGGGCATCGCGTCCGGCGAATACACGTGCCGGTCGATCACGGAGATGTATCTCGAGCGCATCGAGGCTCTGAATCGGACTGGCCCACGCCTCTTCGCCGTTCTCGAAACGAACCCGGACGCCCTCGAGATCGCCGAAGCGCTGGACAAAGAAGCCCAGGAAGGCCGGCGGCGCGGGCCGCTTCACGGGATTCCCCTGCTCTTGAAGGACAACATCGACACGGCCGACAAGATGACGACGACCGCCGGCTCCACCGCGCTCGAAGGCTCGATCCCGCCGCGCGACGCGTTCATTGCCGGGCGGCTGCGGGAGGCCGGCGCGGTCCTTCTCGGCAAAGCCAACATGAGCGAATGGGCCGGCTGGAAGTCGTTCGCCCGAGGTACTCCCGGCTGGAGCGGGCGCGGCTTCGACGGCGGCAAGGGCGGCTTCTGCCGAAACCCCTACGTGCTCGACCGAGTACCTGGCGGGTCGAGCGCGGGCTCGGGTGTCGGCGCCGCGGCGAGCCTCGCGGCCGCGGCCATCGGCACCGAGACCGACGGCTCGATTGTCGGCCCGTCGCATCGTAACAGTCTCGTCGGCATCAAGCCGACGATTGGACTCCTGAGCCGTGGCGGCGTCATCCCGATTGCACACAGCCAAGATAGCGCCGGCCCGATGGCGCGCTCGGTCGAGGACGCCGCTCTCATTCTAGGAGCGATGACGGGCGTGGACCCTCGCGACCCTTTGACCTCCCCGAGTGAAGGAAGCTATCTTGCCGACTACACGGCCTCGCTCGACCCGCGTGGTCTCCGTGGCGCCCGCATCGGCGTAGCGCGAGACTATGCTGGCTTCGACGACCGTGTCGACAAGCTCTTCGAGGACGCGCTTTCAGTCATGAAGCGCGAAGGCGCGACCATCGTCGATCCCATCACCCTGCCCGAGGAGCTCCGCTTCGGAAACGAGTACGAGATGGAAGTCCTGTACCACGAGTTCAAAGCGGACTTGAACGCCTATCTCGCATCTCTCGGTCCCGCCGCGCCCATCCGTTCGTTGAAAGAGCTCATCGCGTATAACGAAAGCCATGCCGATCTGGAGCTGTCCCTTTTCGGGCAGGAGCTCTTGATCCAATCCGAAGAGCGCGGACCGTTGACGGAGCCGAAATACATCGAGGCGCTTGCGACCAGTCACCGCTTGTCGCGTGACGAGGGTATCGACAAGGTGATGGATGCGGAGCGCCTCGACGCGATCGTCGCTCCGACGGGAGGCATCGCGGCGCTGCTGGATCCGCTCGGCGCTTCGAGAGGCGCGGGGGGTGGTTGCTCGACGCCATCGGCGATGGCCGCTTATCCGAACATGACCGTACCGATGGGATTTATCTCGGAGCTTCCCATCGGACTCTCGCTCTTTGGCCGGGCGTGGAGTGAGTCAACGCTTTTGAAACTTGCCTACGCGTTCGAGCAAGCGACGGAGCACCGGAGGCCGCCGAAGTTTCTCGCGGCCGCTCCGATATGAACGTCGGGCCCTTGGAGAGGCTCGGAGACACGATCGCCCGACCGGCCGGCGGGCTCAAAGTTTCAACTGCGTCCGGGCGGAGTTGGACGACGCGCTACGGCGGCGGCACGCGCTCGGCGAGTTCTTGGAACCAGTTGAGGACAACATTGATCTGCGCTGAGCCTGACGTCTCAGTCTCAACGGCAGGTTCAACTGGCTTGGACATGAGGAACCGCTGGCCGAGCAACGCTATGAGAGCGTACGTTTCGGGGCTCGGGCGTGACCAGCCTCACGATCAGTGACGAGCCCAGGTAGAGCAACGGTCCCTCTTAGAGCCGCTCGTCGCTAGCGTCTGAGAGCGCGTCGCTGAGCTCTCGCGTGGGCTTCCCTTCGGGCCGCCCAAGATCCAGCAAATCCCCGTCGGGCGTCGAAGCGCGCCCGAGGGCAATCAACCTATTCAGAGGAGTGGACGGCTCGGGCACGGGTATCAACATCGCTACCAATTGGCCATGTTCCATCACCTCGAGCGCTTCTCCCTGCCGAACCCGGCGGAGGTAAACGCTCAGGTTCTGGCGCAGTTCCCGAACGCCCACCGTGCTACGCCCCATATGACGCACATTGTGACACAACTAGACGTTGACGACGCCGTCGCGGAACAGCCGACGCACAACATCAATAGAACGACCCCACCCCGCCAGGCAGCTCGTACAGCGTCTGGACCTCCTCCGCCGTGAGCGCGCGGTCGAAGAGCGACAGCTCGTCGAAGAGACCCACATAGTTCACGCCCAGGCGTACTGCGCCGCGGCTCATGTCCCACGTGAACGGCTCCTCGACACCCGTCATCGTCTTCGCTTCCGCCTGTCCGTTCAGATAAAGATTCGCCGTGCCGGAGCTTCCGCCGAGACCCGAGAACGTAATCACCACATGCGTCCACTCCCCTGTCGCGAATGGCGGTTCGTCGACCGCGATCACCCGCTCCAGAAAAAACGGAAAGTCGTTCGCCGAAAGGTTCTCGGGGTTCCACACTTCGAGGTCGCCGAAGATCCCGAGGCGGAATTGCCGCGGGGCGTCTCGTGTGAAGTCGACCCATACTGCCGCGTCGTTATACGCGGAGTCAGTGACTTGGATCGGATCGCAAAAGCCGGGCGCCAAATCTACAGCGGGGTCGAGACTCAGCCAGAAGGAGACGGTCCCAGACCAGTTGCTCGTGGAATGAGCGACGTTCTGGTCCGCCTTGTAGAAAATCGCGTGCGTGTTCTTCGCCTTGAACTCGAGCGCATCGCCGAAGCGTCCCGCACCGGCGGCGATCGCGACATCCGGATTACCGATGCCCGGCTCGGCTTCGTCCTGGGCGTCGTAGGACGGGGCGGTGTAGAGAAGCGCGTCGCCCAAAGCGAAGTCCGCATCCGCGCCGTGGTCGAACGAGGCATGAAGGGTCACGGACGCTTTCAAGGGTGAAGGGTCGGCAACTTCGTCAGCGACTTCGTCAGCAACTTCGTCAGCGACTTCGTCGGCGACTTCCTCCGCGACCGGCGCGGCAACTTCCTCCGCGACGTCCTCTGATTGACAACCAGCCGCGACCAAAACGACAATAGCGGCCAGCGTGTTACGCGTGCATGGGCTCACAGATTTCCTCCTGCCGGTGATTCTACTGCGTCGCCGGCGCCGCGCGTAGTGATAACTGATAAGATCGGCCGCAAATCGAGAAAGGACGACCGAAATGCCAAAATATATGATTCACGCTTCGTACAACGCCGAAGGAACCAAAGGGCTCATCCGGGACGGCGGCGTCACGCGCCGGGAAGCCACCAAAGGGCTGATCGAGAGTCTGGGCGGCACGATGGAGAGCTTCTACTACGCGCTCGGCGAGGATGACGCTTTCGTCATCGTCGAGATGCCGGACCACCCATCGCTCGTGGCGGCCATGTTGGCCATCGGCTCGAGCGGGCTCGTGACCGGGAAGTCGACGGCGCTCTTCAGCGCCGAAGAAATGGACGAAGCAACGAAGAAGACGGCCAACTACCGAGGTCCAGGAAAGTAACGATTAGCATATCCCCTTGCGCAGGAGCCCAAATACATGAAATCTCTGTTCACGCTGATATCCCTGCTGGCGGTTGTCGTCAGCGCGATCGCCGACGAAGATTATGGAAGCCGCGGCAATCTCTGGAAGTCCATGTCCGAAGAAGAGCGGCAGGAAGTCGACGCTCTCGCCGAACGCTTCAAGGTCATGATCGGCGACGCGCGAAGCGAGCTTCTCATGGTGAAGGAGACTGTCCGCCACGCCGAAGCCCGCGGCTTTAACGAGTGGGACGCCGCCGGTCAAAGCTCCCGCCCGAGCCCCGGCGACAAGTTCTATGCGGTGAACCGCGATCGCAGCATGGTGCTCTGGGTCGTCGGCAAAGAGCCCCTCGCCGAAGGCATGCGGCTCGTGAACAGCCACATCGACTCGGTCCGCCTCGAGCTCAAGCCGCACCCCCTGCGCGAGCAAAACGGCACCGTGATCCTCGACACGCTCGTCCATGGCGGCCTGAAAGCCTATCAGTGGACGAACGTCCCCCTCGCCATGACCGGTCGGATCGACCTCAAGAACGGGGAAACGGTCTGGCTCGACTTGGGCATGAAAGAAGACGACCCAATTCTTCTCATTCCAGACCTCGCGCCTCACGTAGATCGCGACTACCGAGACCGCACCCGCGCCAACGCCATCGAGCGCGAGGAGCTCGACCCCGTTTTGATTTCCGCCCCGCCCGCCGAAGGCTCGGAGCGCAGCACGCTCATGGAGCAAGCGCTGTACCTTCTCAATGAACGCTACGGCATCGACGCCGACGACTGGATCAGCGCGGACATTCAAATCGTGCCCGCGACACGTCCGAGAGATGTTGGGCTCGATCGCGCGCTCGTGGGGGCGTTCGGCCTCGACGATCGTCTAACCGCCATCGCGAGCCTCTTCGCGATGGACGAGATCGCCGCGCCTACCCACACGGCGATGGCCTATATGGTGACCGACGAAGAAGTCGGAAGCCGCTGGAACATCGGGGTCTCCTCGGAGTGGTTCAGAAAGCTCGTCTCCGAGATGGTGCGCGCCGAAAAAGGCGCCGTCACCGAGCTCGATGTCATGGAGTGCTTCAGCAAAACGCACACGGTCACCGCCGATACGACCACCGCCACGAACCCGCTATGGCCAGACCCTCAAGCAAAAGGCAACGCCTCTCTCATGCATCACGGGCTCGTGGTCAAACTCTACGGACCGGGACGAAGCGCGAATAGCGAGTTCATGGCGCACTTGAGGCGCATCCTGGATGACAATAACGTCGGCTGGCAAACCCATACCTACAAAGCCGGCTATGGCGGTGGAACCATCGCGAGTTACTTCGCGGGATGGAACATGGAGGTCACCGACTGGGGCGTCGGAATTTGGTCGATGCACTCGACTTACGACGTGGCGTCGAAAGCCGATATCTGGGCACTCTACGAAGGCTTCGTCGTTTTCTTTAGAAGCTAGGGGCCCGCAACTCCACCTTGTTTGAGCCGTTGAACGAGCGTGTCGATCTGTAGAATCTGGTCCGACAGCTCGTCCATCGAGGACGAGGCTTGCTCCATCCGGCTGGCGGAGCTCGCCGCGATTCTACTGACTTCTTCGTTAGACTGGACGACGTGATCGAACGTCACCGACTGTTGTTCCGAGGCCGCGGCGATTTCCCGGATGTGGTTCGCACTTCGACCCACGGTCTCTCGAATCTCCACGAGGGCCGAGCCCGTTTTCTGAGACAAGACCATCGCTTCGTCGACGGCGCGCGCGGTCATCTCCATCGTGTCCACGCTGTTGCGTGTTTCTGATTGAATCTCGGCCACCGCCTCTTTCACCGAGCGCGTCGCGGTCGTTGTTTTCTCCGCGAGCTTGCGCACTTCCTCGGCAACCACGGTAAAGCCGCGTCCCGCGTCTCCCGCACGCGCCGCTTCGATCGAGGCATTGAGCGCCAGAAGATTCGTTTGGTCGGCGATGTCCGAGATGATCGTCATGATGTGCCCGATGCCTTCGGCGTGCTTGGCTAGCTTGTCCAAGCCTTCAGAAGTAACTTCCGCGCTCAGCTGAAGTGCCTGGATGGCTTCCGCCATGGCGACGACTGCGGACTCGCCACGCTCGGCGGTGCGATCGGCGTCTGCTGCCGTGTCGGCGGTGTTGCTGGCAGTTTTCGCAATGCTCGCCGCCGTCGCGTTGAGCTCGATCATAGCCGACGCGGTTTCCATTATCCGCGCGCGCTGCCCCTCCGCGCCGCTCATGACACCACCGACATCTCCTTTCAAGGCGTCGTTGATGCGCACGGACTTGTCCACAATCTCGCTCAAGACGCCGGCCGCCTCAGCCATCCCCTGCGCGCGGGCCTGTTCGGATGCTTCTCGGGCCACTTTCGCTTCCTCCGCGAATTGGGTCGCGCGCGCCCTTCCTCGCTCCGCTTCGTCTATGCGCTGCTCCAGCTCTTCGTTGAGATTCTTGATCTCTTGCGTCTGCTGGCGGATTTCGGTCTGCGTGAAATGGCCGATCGCACGCGTCAAACGCCGAATGGCGAGAAGAAGGGGCGTGAAGAAGCCAATGAAGAGGACGCCCAGACCTGCGTTCCGCAGAAGGTCCTGACGGAGCAGCGCTTGGATATCCGAAATCTTCAAATCCGCGGCCGCGACATAGATCTTGCCGTCCGCGTTTCTCGCCGGTATGAACGCCGAGCGATAATAGCCCTCGCTGTCGGTGTAGTCCTCGAAGATGATCTCTCCGCTTTCGAAGCATTCTCTGAGCTCTGGGCTCGCGTCCACATACTCGGAGGGCGTGAAGTTGTTTTCCTCGGCATCTTCCTCGGAAAAGGTGGACGCGGTGAAGTAGATAACGCCGTCCTCCTCGGCCATCGTGTAAATGAAATCGAGATTTGCCTCTTCGATGTAGGCATTCATCCTGAGGAGCATGGCCATATAGGCCGACTCGCCCATCACTTCGAGCGGGTTGGGCCTGCTCACATGCTCGTCCGCCAGCAGGAGAGTGGCCCGGGCACCGACCATCAAACGATGATCGAGCTCTTTGAGGAGCCCCGCGCGCGTTGTGGCGTAGTTGTAGGCGCAATAGCCAAAGACGGCTACTAAATACAAACCGGCGCCGATAACGACGCCGCGATGCGCGTGTTTGAGAGTCGTCACTCGCGTCTTCCCGACGGATGTGCGCGATAATCCCCATAGAGGAACATCGCGCTCTGAGTCGTTTTAGGGTGTAGTTACAGCCTATCAAGCTGGGGGATAGTTTTCCAGCCGATCGAGCTCAGACGCGGAAGCCGCCGTGCTCGCCGCGGCCGCGGACGAGCTTTCGAATCGAAGTCTTGTCGTAAAACCGTCCGACATCTATACCGGGACAACCCTCTCGCGCGACGGCCCACCGTTCACGGGTCGCAAGCGGTGAATCCCTTCCGGGCGTGAACGGAAAGTTCCGGCACTGGGTCGGACGATTTGCGTAGATCCCGCAACCTTTCGTTTTCTCGTCGAGAAACACACAGGTGCCGTCTTTTTCCGCCAGCAATAGATAGCCGTCGCGCTCCTCGACCGCCCAATCGAGCCCCGCTTTCGCGAGCCTTCGCGCGTCGCGTTTGGTGAGAAAAACGCCTTCGACCTCGCCGTTGCCGAATATCGACTGCGTGCAACACTGGCCACAATCGGGCTGACATTCGAACCGCAGCCCACCTTTAATCCACCTCATTAGGTAGGTCAGTTTAACCGATCCTGCTCCTGGTACACCTCAAACTCCGTTTCGTTAGTTGACTAAGTTATCGAACTAAGCTAGGCTGGTTGCGTGCGTAAAGTCAATATTCACGAGGCGAAGACTCATCTCTCTCGACTCATCCAAGAGGTGTTGGACGGCGGTGAAGTCATCATCGCTCGAGACAACGTGCCGCTCGTCCGGCTCGTGCTCCTCGACAGTGCCAAGAAAGCTCGCATCCTGGGAACAGCCAAAGGGAAGGTTACGCTCGCGGCCGACTTCGATGAACCGCTGGCGGACTTCGATGACTACCGCTGAACCGTCACAGAATCTATTACTCGACACGCACACGCTGATCTGGCTCGCGACCGACGATGCTCGAATATCGGAGCAAGCGCGGGCTCTGGTCGGCGATCTAAAGAACGACCTTTATCTGAGCGTGGCCTCAGTGTGGGAGCTCGCTATCAAGAAGAGCCTGGGAAAAATCGACTTACAGATGCCGCTCGCGGCTTTCGTCAAGAGCCAAACCGAGGCACTCAATCTTCGGCGCTTAGACATCCATAGCGAACATGCTTTGCTGGTCGAGGGGCTACCGTTCCATCACCGGGACCCCTTCGACCGAATGCTGGTGGCGCAGGCCCTTCACGAGGGCTTGAGCATTCTTGGCGCGGACTCCGTTTTCGACGCCTATTCGGTCAAGCGACTCTGGTAGCCTGTCGCGTATCAGGCGGCGACACCGATCTTCGTTTGGATGCCATAATGCGCGATCATGACGGATAGCTACGCTCTCGCGGTAGATATCGGCGGCACGTTTACCGATGTCGTGTTGCGCGACGGCGGTGGGCGGACCTGGGTCGACAAGACGCTCACAACGCATGCGGATCTTCTCGAGGGGTTCTTTCGCGTCGTCGAGCTCGGGCTCGAAAAAGCGGGTGTGCGACCCGCGGATGTCGACGACGTCATCGTCCATGCGACAACGATCGTGACCAATGCGATCATCGAGCGCAAAGGCCCCACGATAGCCCTCCTCGTGACCGAGGGCTTTGCCGACGTTCTCTTCATTCGCAACGAGTACCGCTACGACATGTATGACCCGCAGATCGAGTTCGTCGAACCGCTCGTTCCGCGCGCGCTCACCTTCGAAGTAAAAGAACGCGCCCTCTCAGACGGAACGATCCAAAAGAAAGTCGACCCCGCACACATCAGCGAGCTCACCGCCAAGTTGAGCGCTGCGGGCGTGCGCTCCGTCGCCGTGAGCTTCTTGAACGCGTATAAAGTCCCGGACAACGAGCGCGCCGTGCGCGAGGCCCTTCACGCGGCCGACCCGAGCTTGCACATCTCTCTCTCTTCGGAGGTGTCGCCGCAGATGCGCGAATATCCGAGAACATCCACCACCGTCGTCAACGCGTACACGATGCCGATCACCGAGCCCTACTTGACGTCATTGTAAGACGCGCCTGAGCGAGCGCGGTTTTTCGAACGAGCCGCTCATCATGTTGAGCAGCGGCGGCATCATCGGCGCCGAGCTCGCCGGACGGTTCCCCGTGAGAATGATCGAGTCCGGCCCGGCCGCCGGCGCTCTCGTCGCGAGCTATCTCGCCGACGAGCTCGGGATCGATCAGCTCATGTCCTTCGACATGGGCGGCACCACAGCCAAGGCGTGCCTCATCCAGGATCGACGCCCTCTCATCGCAGGAACGTTCGAAGTGGATCGGCGCTATCGATTCAAACCCGGAAGCGGCCTTCCCGTGACCGTCCCCGCCATCGATATGATCGAGATTGGCGCGGGAGGGGGCAGCATCGCCGGCGTAGATGCGCTCGGGCTTCTCACTGTCGGTCCGGAGAGCGCAGGCTCGGAGCCGGGTCCCGTCTGTTACGGCCGAGGCGGCGTCGAGCCAACGGTAACGGATGCCGACCTCGTTCTCGGGCTTTTGAACGCCGAGAACTTTCTCGGTGGCGAGATGCGTCTCGATGCGGAAGGCGCCGTGAAAGCGATAGAAAGGCTGGCGGCCAAGCTCGACACTGAAGTCGACGTCGAAGCCACCGCACTCGGGATCTATCGCGTCGTCGGAGAGTCGATGGCGGCCGCAGTCCGCGCGCACACGACCGATCGTGGTATCGATCCGCGCGGGCTGCCTCTTCTGGCCTTCGGCGGCGCCGGAGGACTCCACGCTTGTTACGTGGCGGAGCTTCTAGAAAGCACGACGGTGATCTTCCCACCGATGGCGAGCGTTCTCTCCGCTTTCGGTGCGCTCATAACACCGGCGCGTCTCGACATGGTGCGCGGCGCGCTCGGGAGCCTCGCGACCATCGATTGGAAGCACGTCGGCGATATTCTCGACGAGATGGAGACCGAAGGCCGCGGCGCCCTCGTCGATGCCGGCATTGCTGAAGACGCCGTGCGTTTCAGCTACAGCGCGGACATGCGCTACTACGGGCAAGCGAACGAAGTCACCGTCGAGCTCGAAGGCGACCCGCGCGCCGATCGAGACACGAGCCGTCTCCGCGCGCGATTCGAAAAGGCCTATGAAAATCTTTACGGCATTCGCCTCTCCGAAATGGAGGCGGAGGTCGTGAGCTTTCGCGTGAGTGCCCACGGCCCGGACGTCAGGCGAGACCACCAAACCACGCTCGCGTCGGCGCCGGGTAGCCCATCTTCGGAGCGCAGCGTGCGTTTCGAGAGCGGCACCGCTCGAGCCGCCGTCTACGCGCGCGCCGCACTCGCCGCGGGACAACGTATCGACGGCCCCGCGATTCTGGAGGAGCGCGAGACGACGCTCGTCCTTCCGCCCGGATGGCGGGCCGAGGTGCAATCCCACGGCGGGATCGTCGCGAATCGAGAGGAAGGCTAATGGACAAGATCGAGCTTCAAATCCTTTGGCGCAATCTCATCAGCATCGTGAGCGAGCAAGCGCGCGCACTTCAGCGCATCGCGTTCAGCCCCATCGTGCGCGAGGCAGGCGACCTCGCGACAGCGATGTTCGACCCCCGCGGAAGAATGGTCGCCCAAGCGGTCACGGGCACGCCGGGGCACATCAACGCGCTCTCCGAAGCCGGGCTAAAGATTGTCGCGAAATATCCCGCCGAGAAGCTCGTCCCGGGAGACGTCCTCATCGTCAACGACCCGTGGCTCTCGGCTGGGCATTTCTTCGACATCACAGTCTTTTCGCCCGTGTTCTTGAATGGCCGCGTAATCGCCTATTTCGGCTCGACGATCCACCACACCGATATCGGCGGCTACGGCGTGGGCGCCGGTGCGCGCGATATCCACGAAGAGGGACTTTGGATCCCCATCGTGAAGCTCTACGAAGCGGGTGAGCCGAACGAAACGCTCCATGAGATCATCCGTCACAACGTACGTACCCCCGACGCGGTCTTCGGCGATCTCGCCGCCCAAGTCTCGAGCGGCCGCAAGGGGGGCGAGCGACTCTTGCACCTCATCGAGCGCCACGGCCTCGGCGATATCGACGCGCTCAGCGAGCAGATTTTGAAACGCTCCGAGGACGCGACGCGGGCCTCTATCCGCAAACTCCCCGCGGGTACCTATCACGGACGTTCGGTCTTCGACATACCCGGCGGCGAAGTCATCACCCTCGAGAGCGCGGTCACCATAGACACGGAAGTGGGCGAGATCGCGATCGATTTCGAAGGCAGCTCGGGGGCGAGCATCCACGGCGTCAACGTCGTGATGAACTACACCCACGCCTACAGCACCTTCGCTATTCGAAGCGCACTCAACCCAGACCTACCCAACAACTGGGGCTCTCTTTCACCGATCAAAGTGACGGCCCCTCTAGGGTCGATCGTGAACGCCAAATACCCATCGCCGGTCAACGCGCGCCATGTTGTCGGGATGTACGTCCCCTTCCCTATTCTGAAGGCGCTCCACGCGGTCGTCCCCGATCGTGTGCTTGCGGAGAGCTCTGGCGCCGTGTGGACAATACAGATCCAAGGTCAAGATGCGGGAGGCATTTCGTTTACGAGCTCTATGTTCAACTACTCGGGCGGCATGGGCGCGCGCCGTGACAAGGACGGCCCCGCGGCAACATGCTATCCAACCGGCATCTCCGCAGTGCCCATCGAAGTGCTCGAGGCCTCGCTGCCAATCCTCTTCGAGCAAAAACGCCTGCGTCCCGGCTCCGGCGGCGACGGACGCTCGAAGGGCGGCGACGGACAGGTCATCAGCTTTCGCGTGCGCACGGGCAAACCTTGGCTTTTGAACGCGATCCCGAGCCGCATCGACCACGCCGCGCAGGGCCTCGACGGAGGCGAAAGCGGCGCGACGGGGCGTTTTCTCATCAACGGAAAGGCCGTGCAGGAAGCCAAGAAGATCGAGATGCAACCGGACGACGTCGTTCTGATGGAAACGCCGGGCGGAGGGGGTTACGGAAAAGCATGAACGCGAGGATGACGACAGAGCTTGGAGCCATCGAGCTCAAAAACCCAGTGATGTGCGGCTCCGGCGAGATGGTGATCGATGAAGCCGGGATTCGAAGCGCGCTCGAGGCGGGCGCCGCTGCCGTGTTCATGAAATCCACCAACGAGTCCGACGTCGCGCGCGCACAGCTCGCGCGCTCGGACTACGCGCTGCTCGACAGTGAGTGGCGTGAAGTGGATTGGGACTTTCGACCGCCGCCGGACGCCAGCCTCTTCTGTCGCTCCGGACTGACGCCCCAGCCTTTCGACGCGTGGCTCGAGATGCTCGCGACCACGGATGCTTATGCTCGGGAGCATGACGCTTTCGTCATCCCGAGCTTGATCCCCGCGGATCTCGACACGGCCATCACCTATGCACGCCGGACGGAGGAAGCCGGCGCGCGCGTGCTCGAGCTGAACGTTGCCGCTTCCCACGCGGACGAAGCAAGCCAAGGGGCCCTGACGCTCGAGCGCTCGGGCGATGGTGTGAAGCGTATCTTGAGCCGTTTCCGCGAGGCCATCGACATCCCGATTTGGGTCAAGCTGACGGGGCAGAGCGGCAACGTGACGGAGCTCGCCAAAGGCGCCAGGGATGGCGGTGCCGACGCGGTGACGCTCGCGGGGCGCTTCATGGCTTTCGTTCCCGACGTCGAGACGATGCGTCCCGTGCTCGGAACCCATGCAGGCTTTGGCGGACCTTGGGCACTGCCCATCACGTGCCGTTTTCTCGTGGAAGCACGCAAGGAGCTCGGCGCGTCCTTTCCACTCATCGGCACCAATGGCGCGCGAAGCAGGCTCGACGTCATCCGCTTCCTACTGTCGGGAGCCTCGGCCGTCCAGATGACTTCGGCAGTGTTTGCCGGGGGCTTCGGCGTCTTGCGTGGGAGTATCGACGCCGTGGACCGATATCTCGAAGAACATGCTACGGAAGCGAGCGCTATCGTGGGCGCGGCCGCGGATCGCGTCGCGACCTATGCCGAGCAGGAAGAGCGGCCGGGTTACTGGAGAAAGTTCGTCCCCGAAGGAAGCAGCGATGCCTAAAAAGACGCACAAGATCCTAGCCGCGCTCGTCCTGTGCTTACTCGTCACGATGCCGGTTCTAGAAGCGCGCCTCCGCCGCATCTCCATCGGGACCAATCCGGTGGGCACGATCTACTTCGTCGTGGGAGGCGGCATCGCTAAGCTCTTCACCAAAGAGCTCCGCGTCCCCGCGCGCCCGGTGCCGCATGCAGGCTCATCCGTCTATCTCACCCTCCTGGACCGAGGCGAGTTGACACTCGGGCTCAACACGAGCCTCGACTCCGCGCTCGCCTATCGCGGTCGCGCGCCGTACAAACGTGCTCTCGCCGTAGAGGCGCTCGCGCGGGTCTTCGTCATGCCCTACGGTTATTTCGTCAAAGCGCGCTCCGGGATCGAGACCATGGCGGACCTGAAAGGCAAGCGGGTCGTGGTGGACCTCAAGGGAAACGCCTCGCTCGCCGCCCTCAACTGGGCGATGCTGGAAACGGCGGGCCTCGGCAAGAACGACATCACCCCTGTTGCCGTCGGCGGGATCGAGCAAGGGGTCGCGGCCGTGACCGAAGGCCGCGCGGACGCCGCACCGATCGCGATGGGCATTCCACTCTTGCGACGAGCCCATGCGAGCATCCCTGGCGGTGTGCGCGTCATAGCACTTGGCCCGCGGGCGACGGACGACCTGTTGAATGAGCTCGCGCCAGGCTCCCGCACCCACAGGCTCGAGCCGTCGAGCGAGTATGTCGGCGTCTCGCAGCCGACGATGGTGTCCGCCTTCGATACCTTTATTAATGTTGGCTCGCATGTCGAGGAGGAGGACGCCTACCTGCTCGTCAAAACGCTGCACGAAAACTGGGCCGGCCTACAGGACGATTATCCCGCGTTGAGCGATCTCTCCGCCGAAGGGCTCGATCCCCCGACGAACCCGCACCCTTATGCCGCGGGGGCCGTGCGGTACTACAAAGAAGCCGAGCTCTGGTCCGAAGCGAACGAGGCGCAGCAAATCAAAGCGAAACGCTAGTGTCCACTGTCATCGACGTCCACACCCATATGCTGAGCGACCCCTGGCTCGAGACGCTTCTCGAGAAAGGTGGCCGCTACACGATGAAGAAACTCGGCGGTGAGCGCGTCATCCACTATGACGGCGCGCCGTTCATGACGCTCAAAGACGGGATGTTCGACTACGAGCGCCGCATCCGAGCGATGAACCGCGCCCGCGTCGATATCGCCGTGGTTTCCCTGACTTGCCCGAGCGTCTATTGGGGAGGCAAAACGGTCAGCACCGCGACCGCGAAGATGATGAACGACGACATGGCCGCGCAACAGACCACGTGGCCCGACCGTATCCGTTTTTTCGCAACGCTACCGTGGCAATATCCCCGCGAGGCCGTACGCGAGCTCGCCCGCGCCCAAAAGCTCGGCGCCGTCGGCGTGTTCGTCGCCGCCAATGTCGGCGGTATATCACTCACGGATGCGCGGTTTCGCTCGATCTGGAACGCCATCGACAAAAGTTCGCTTCCCGTTCTTGTCCATCCTTCGGCGCCTCCCGGCGTTGCCGAGATGGACATGACCCGCTACAACCAAGTCGCGTCGGTGGGCTTCATGTTTGACACCACCCTCGCGATCTCGCGAATGATCCATGACGGTTTCTTCGACCGCTACCAAAAGCTCGACATCATCGCCGCCCACGCCGGCGGCTATCTTCCTTATATCGTCGGCCGCCTCGACTTCTGCCACAAGAACATGCCGCCCGCCCGCGTAAAGATATCGAAACACCCGAGCACCTACTTGAAGCGCATTTACTACGACAGCGTAACCTTTACCCAGGACGCGCTCGAGATGTGCCTGCGCGTAGGCGGCGAGAACCGCGTCATGTATGGCAGCGACTACCCTCACAACATCGGAGACATGAAAGGCTGCCTCGCCCGCGTCGACGCGCTTTCGACGCGCGCCCGCCACAAGGTCCGCGGTAAGAACGCCGAGCGGCTATTTCGAATGTAGTCGCAAAACGGATATGCTGCCGCGAGGTCGCCCCATGTCGAGATTGATGACGATTCCCAGAAAGTCGCGCAAAAGCCTCCTCGTTTGGCTTTTTGTCGTCCTGATCCTACCTGCCCCGAGCCGCGCCGCGACGAAGGTCATTATCGATACCGATCCTGGCGTCGACGATGCCCTTGCCGTCGTTCTCGCCTTTCGCTCACCCGACCTCGAGATCCTTGGTCTGACAACCATTTTCGGAAACGTCGAGACAGAGCTCGCGACACAAAACGCCCTCCGTCTGGTCGAGATGAGCGGGAAAACTATCCCGGTAGCGCAAGGCGCCGTCAAGCCGTTGTACATGAAGAAGCTGGATCCGCCGGACTTCGTACACGGCAAGGATGGTTTCGGCAACGTCGACCTCCCGCCGCCGACCGGCCGACCGATTGCGCAGCCTGCGGCCGCGTTCATCGTCGAGACGGTCATGGCTCACCCCGGCGAGGTGACACTCGTCGTCCTCGGCCCGATGACCAACATCGCGTTGGCGCTGGCCCTCGAGCCCGAGTTGCCGCAATACGTCAAGGCAGTCGTTGCCATGGGAGGCGTCCTCGAGGTCATGGGGAACGTTTCGCCTGTCGCCTCGGCCAATATTCTCGGCGACCCCCACGCCGCGGATATCGTTCTTGGAACCGACTGGAACGTGACCCTCGTTCCGGGCGACACGACACGACAGGTGAAGATCACGGACGACTTCCTTGCGCGAATCCGAGACCACGGTGGATCGACGGGCCGGTTTCTTCACGACATCAGCCTCTTCTATCGGGACTTCTACCGATCGGTTGGCGCGACCGATGGATTCTATGCCCACGACCCTACCGCGATGGCCTTTGTCATCGACCCCAGCCTCTTTCGAACCGAAGAAAGAGCCGTGAGAGTCGTCACCGAAGGCATGGCTATTGGAGAAGTGATTGCCGCTACCGAGCGACATTACAGCGAACCCGGTCCATGGTTCGGAATCCCGAAAGCCAGCATCACGTCGGAAGTCGATAGCCAGGGAGTATTGGACCTGCTCGAAAAAACGCTCACCGAAACCATAGGAAAAGTCGCACGATAGGGGGCGCTCGTGAGTCCGATGAAAAAATCGGATCTGCGTTTCTTGCTGTCCTTGCCCGTCGCCCTGGGCGCCGTTATCTGGCAGCGCTTTCAGGCGCGTGGTCAGAGCGTTTGCGTCCGTCGTTTGAACTCGAAGCCGTAGGGAGCCAGCCTCTCGAGGATCGGTTTGTAGAAACCGGGCAAGGTAGGCGGCATTTGAACGCCAGTCGCCTTAACGCCGCCTTCCAGTACCAGCTGCGCTGCCATGGCGGCGGGCAACCCCACGGCGCGGGACATGGCCGACTCGCCGAAAGGAATGCCCTCCATCGTCAAGGTGGCGAACCGTTTCTCACGACGGTCGGCAAACTCAGCCTCGACCTCGATGTGAACGATGATCATGTCGGACTCGTGCGGCGCGTAAGACATCTTCTCCATCATCCGGTTCAGAAGGACGTCTGCCCTCGAGCCTTTTTCAAACGGGATGGCCCGATCCTCAAAGAGTCCGAGCCATCGGAGACGGTTGATGATGTCAGCATTGTCGTCGACCGCGAGGTGTTTGGCCATTTCAACCTCGAGGTTCTCTGGCGCCGAACATCCAATCAGCCCCGCGGTGAAGCTGCGCAAACTCTGACCTCTAAAGTCGATCTCGTCTTTGGCGTCGAGCAAACCGAGGGCAATCAACGATCTCAGCGTGTTGCAGTATCCCGAGTAGCGCAGCAGGCCGCGGTAGAAGCTCGCATCTTCGTCCAAGCCGAAGGGCTCGATATACCGGGTGCAATCGCGGTTCGGGTAAGCTTCGAACGTCCCCAAGCCCTCGATATCCAGAAGCCAGTGCTTGCTGAAAATCTGGCCTTTCGGGACCGATACCGGCTTTCCCCTCTCGTAGTAAACAGCAGCCTCCATCGCGGAGCGCAAGAGTTGCCGGGGATCCCAGGAGAACTTGTATCCCATGGGATTGTTGTTGTCCTTGAAAGACGGGATCCCGGAACCGAAGGAACGGAGACTCACCACCCGGCCACCGTCAGCCCGGATCTCGTCGAGAAGCATTTGAGTTCCAAGATGATCGAGCCCCGGGTCTTCACCATTCTCGTTGAGAATCAAGACGCCCTTCTCTTTGGCCTCTTCATCCAAAGCTTTGATCGCAGGAGACTCGAAACCGGCGGTGACCATATTCTTTCCTTGTCTCAAGCAGGAACGCGCCACCGTCGGGTGGAGGATCGTGGGAACGATGGCAACCACGATGTCGCACTCCCCCACCAGACGATCGAGCAACGCCTCCTCGTCATCTTTCCAGCGAACCGCCTTGCCTGACGATCGCCCCGCCACGATCGTTTCCGCTCTCGAGAGATCCATGTCGGCCAAGGTCACCTGGTAACCGCATGTGTCGATGAAGTAGTCCACCAGAGGCTTCGAGACCCTCCCGGCACCGAGTGTCAAGACTTTCTTCATGGTCGCGTTTTCTCCTGGCATCCTGCGATGTCCCTGGATAGCATAATATCTGTTGTGAGCTGAATCATGGAACCAAACTGGACGTCTGTTGTTCCTCCCCTGCTGGCCGTTGCCATGGCCTTCCTCATTCGTGACGCCGCCATTAGCCTTGCCGTCGCCTGCCTCGCGGGCGTGTTGATTCTCGGTGAAGGCTTGATGGGATTTCCCGCCTTGATTACCCGCTCCCTCAGCACCGAGCACTTCGTATGGCTCTGCACATTGGAATTTGCGATCGGCATTTTCATCGCTTTTTTCCAGCGCTGCGGAGCCATCGCCATGTTCACCCGGGGCACACAGAGGTGGGTAAAGAACCGGAAACAAGTCAGCGTGCTCGGATGGGGCATGGGCATGTTCATCTTCTTCAGCGACTACTTCAGCACTCTCCTCGTCGGTCCCGTCATGCGCAACTTGACGGACAAGTATCGCATCTTGCGTGAGAAGTTGGCTTATATCTGTGATTCGACCTCGGCCCCCTGGTGGCCCTCATGCCCATCACGGGCTGGGCGGTTTATTCGAGCGGGCTGGCCATCGGACATGCCGGAATAGAGAACACAGAAGAAGCCATGAGTCTTTTTATCCGGAGCGTTCCGTTCAACTTTTATTCCTTCCTGGCGGTCCTTCTGGTGTTGTTGATCGCGCTTCAGATCGTTCCGGATTTCGGCCCCATGCGCACCGCCGAAAGAAGAGCCGAGCTCGAAGGGAAAGTGCTCCGAGATGGGGCGGTTCCAATGATGAGCAAGGAGCTCACCGACCTGAAAGCCTCTGATTCCAAGAACACCAGCTTCCTCCTTAATTTTTTGGCCTCCTCCGCAAAATCTGTGGGTTGCATTGGGGAGTAAACTCGGCTAACCAATTGATAATAAACACCTTCTTCCCAGCGCACGCGGCTTGGCTTTCGTGTGTGACTTCGCGCTTCCTGAAACCCGGGTGCCCGGAG
>SMYC01000273.1 GCA_004356105.1 Acidobacteriota bacterium
CATCGTTTACGGCTAGGACTACCGGGGTATCTAATCCCGTTTGCTCCCCTAGCTTTCGCGCCTCAGCGTCAGTATCGGTCCAGAGTGCCGCCTTCGCCACCGGTGTTCCTCCCAATATCTACGCATTTCACCGCTACACTGGGAATTCCACACTCCTCTCCCGAACTCAAGGCCAGTAGTATCTCCCGCAGTTCCACGGTTGAGCCGTGGGATTTCACGAGAGACTGTCTGGTCCGCCTACGCGCCCTTTACGCCCAGTAATTCCGAACAACGCTTGCCCCCCCCGTATTACCGCGGCTGCTGGCACGGAGTTAGCCGGGGCTTCCTCATAGGGTACCGTCAATACTGATGGGTATTAACCACCTGCACATTCGTCCCCTCCGACAGGAGTTTACAACCCGAGGGTCTTCGTCCTCCACGCGGCGTTGCTTGTTCAGGGTTTCCCCCATTGACAAAAATTCCCCACTGCTGCCTCCCGTAGGAGTCTGGGCCGTGTCTCAGTCCCAGTGTGACCGTACGCCCTCTCAGGCCGGCTACCAATCGAAGCCTTGGTGGGCCATTACCCCACCAACAAGCTAATTGGCCGCGGGCTCCTCCTCAGGCGCCAGGCCCCGAAGGGTCCCCAGCTTTGATTTCCAATACTTGTGTATAGGGAATGTCATGCGGAATTAGCCCAGGTTTCCCTGAGTTATTCCCCACCCAAGGGCAGATTACCCACGTGTTACTCACCCGTCCGCCGCTTTACTCGGGAACCGAAGCTCCCTTTCTCGCTCGACTTGCATGTGTTAGGCACGCCGCCAGCGTTGATTCTGAGCCAGGATCAAACTCTCGAGTTTTTAAAACGTTTTCGAACTTTTCCGCCTTCGCCCTTGCGGACTACGGCGGGCCAAGCTCGAATCTCGAAAGGCCTCGAAATCTTACGACTCCGAGACACAATCCGTAGTTCTTCTTAGAATACTTCGCTAGACTTTAGAACTCGCTCTACCTAGTTTTCAAAGAACATGCGCCACAGGGGCAATTTGTAAGTGTACCAAACCCTACGCTTCCAATCAAGAGAAAACTTGAAGTAACTCAGTAATGGAGCGATCGCGCTCACTTAGAGGTATGCTCTCTGGTTTATGCGCTTCCAGCACGGTCGCGGGCACGATAAACTTCTCCCATGCCGCCCGCGCCAAGGGGTGACACGATCTCGTAGACACCCAGACGCGTTCCCGGCGATAAAGGCGTGGCTATTTAAAAGCTACCTTTAGAAAACGCCGTTTGCCGGCCTTGAGAACGAACTCTCCCGGCCCGGACACTTCGCGATCCTCGGATACGCGCTCCCCGTCGATCGAGACCGCGCCTTGCTGGATGAGACGGCGGGCCTCGTTCCGCGAGCTCACGAGCTTCGCGTCCGCCATCAAGCGGGAGAGCTGGACGGGCGCAGGGCCCGCCTCGTGCTCCGGAATGTCGTCCGGGATCTTTTTGTTGCGGATCACCGCGTCGAAATTGCGTCGGGCGTCTTCGGCCGCGGCGGCGGAGTGGAAATCGGTGATGATGCGCTTCGCGAGTCCCATCTTGGCACTCATCGGGTCGCCTTGTGCGTTGAGCGCCTCGATCGACTGGACGCTCATATCCGTGAGATGCTCGTAGTACTTCCACATGAGCTCGTCGGAGATCGACATGAGCTTGCCGAACATCTCGGTCGGAGGCTCGGTCACCCCGACATAGTTGTCGAGGCTCTTCGACATCTTGTCGACGCCGTCGAGGCCTTCGAGAAGCGGCGTCGTCATCACGACCTGAGGCTCGAGATCGTATTCGCGCATGATGTCGCGGCCGACGAGAAGGTTGAAGAGCTGGTCGGTTCCGCCGAGCTCGAAATCGGCTTTCAAGAAAACCGAGTCATAGGCCTGGGCGAGCGGGTACAAAAACTCATGGACGCCAATGGGCTGCCCTGAGGCGTAGCGCTTCTTGAAATCGTCGCGCTCGAGCATGCGCGCGACGGTGTAGCGTGAAGCGAGGCGGATGAGACCTTCGCTTCCGAGCTCTCCGAGCCACCGGCTGTTGAAGTCGACGATCGTCTTCTCCGGGTCGAGTATCTTGAAGACCTGCTCTTTGTACGTCTCCGCGTTCTTGTTGATCTCTTCACGCGTCAGCTGCGGGCGCGTCTTCGACTTTCCGGTCGGGTCTCCGATGAGGCCCGTGAAGTCGCCGATCAGGAAGACGACGTCGTGGCCGAGGTCCTGGAAGTGCTTCATCTTCCGGATGAGCACGGTATGACCCAGATGGATGTCGGGAGCCGAGGGGTCGAAGCCGACTTTGACTTTCAGCTTCTTTCCCGACTCAAGCTTCTTCTTCAGCTCCTCCACCCGGATGGCGTCGACCGTGCCTTTGGTCAGGTATGCGATTTGCTCGGCAATATCAAGGTCAAGGTTCATGTTTCAATAATGGCGCGCCGTCCGTCGACGCGCACTTTTCCATCGAGCACGAGCCGGATGGCTTCCGTGTAGAGCTTGTGCTCTTGTTCGAGGATGCGGGCCGAGAGCGTTTCTTCGGTGTCGTCTTCGAGCACGGGTACCGTCTGTTGCAACAAGATCGGGCCGTGGTCGAGCTCCTCGTCCACAAGGTGCACGGTGCAGCCGCTCACCTTCACGCCGTGCTCGACGGCCTGCTTTTGCGCGTGGAGCCCGACGAACGCGGGAAGGAGCGACGGGTGGATGTTCAAGATGCGGTTCGGGAACGCGCGCACGAGGACCGGCGAGAGGATCCGCATGAAGCCCGCGAGGCAGACGACCTCGACGTCGTGCTCACTGAGCCGCCCCAGCACCGCCTCGTCGAAGGCCTCTCGAGAATCGTAGTCCTCGTGCGACAGCACCGCGGTCGTGGCTCCGGCCTTCCTGGCGCGCTCGAGTCCCGGGGCATCATTCTTATTACTGATGACGATCGCGACATAGGCGTCGAGGCGCCCCTCATCGATCGCATCGAGAATCACCTGCAGATTCGAGCCGCGTCCAGAAATCAGGACGCCGAGCGTTCGGCTCATAAGGCACCTTCATACTCGACGCCGCTCCCCGAGACGACTTCGCCGATGAGCCACGACTCCGCGAGACCGAGATCGTCACTCGCTACCACCACCATGCCCACGCCCATGTTGAACGCGCGCAACATCTCGCGCTCTTCGACGTTTCCTTTTTCCATCAGATAGCGGAACACCGGAAGTGGCCGAAGCTGTCCGAGGTCGATGCGAACGCCGCACCCCTCGGGGAGAACGCGCGGGATGTTATCCGTGAGCCCGCCTCCCGTAATGTGGGCGAGTGCGTGGATCGCCCCCGAATCGAGGTGCGGCTCGAGCTCCGGCAGATAGCAGCGGTGCTTTGCGAGCAAGATGTCCGCGATGGTGCCGCCGAGTGCCTCCACGTGGTCGGTTGGCTCGAAGCCTTCTTGCTCGAAGAGAATTTTGCGGGCGAGCGAATAGCCGTTCGTGTGAAGGCCCCATGACGGGATGGCCCACAGCTTGTCGCCGGGCTCGACTTTCGATCCGTCGATGATGTGGCCTTCTTCGACCACACCGATGATGGTGCCGGCGACGTCGTATTCGCCCGAGGCATAGAAGCCGGGCATCTCCGCCGTCTCGCCGCCGAGAAGCGACAGCTTGAACTCGCGGCACGCCTCTGCCATCCCCTCGACCACGGAGGCCGCGACGTCCCCGTCGAGCTTCCCCATGGCGATATAGTCGAGGAAGAAGAGGGGCCGCGCGCCTTGGACGAGAATATCGTTCACGCAATGCGCTACGAGGTCGTAGCCAACGCCGGCGTGGCGTCCGGTGGCGAAGGCAATCTTGAGCTTCGTGCCTACCCCGTCCGTGCTCGCGACGAGAACGGGCCTTTTGTAGCGCTCAGTGTCGAGTCGAAAGAGGCCGCCAAAGCTGCCAATATCGGAAAGGGTCCCCGGTTGGTAGGTCGAGCGCGCGGCCTCACGCACCTTCTCCAAGGCTTTGGTCGCTGCGTCGATGTCGACGCCTGCAGATCGGTAGTCCACGGTCCGCTATTATAAGGCCGATGCTGTCGGTCGTAATGATTACCCGCGATGCCGCGCATCTTTTGAAGCGGACTCTTTCGGCCGTTTCCTTCGCGGATGCGATCATCGTGGTGGATTCCGGCTCGACGGACGGCACGCGCGAGCTCGCCGAAGAGCTCGGCGCCAAGGTCTACTTGCAGGAAGAGTGGCAAGGCTACGGCCATCAGAAGAGCTACGCGCTATCGAAGGCCGAGGGGGACTGGGTGCTCCTTCTCGACGCGGACGAGGTCGTTGACGATACGCTTGCGGCCGGGATACAGGGCGCAGTGCAGTCGAAGGGAAGCGTCGCGGGGTACTCCATGCGGCGCGTGAATTACTACTGCGGCGCTCGCCTACGGTTCGGAAACGGGAGGCCTTCTTATGTCGAGCGGCTGTTCCAGCGAGAAAAAGGCCGCGTCTCCGACCACCGTGTGCATGAGCGTGTTCTCGTGGACGGCGTCGTCGAGCGTCTCGAGGGAGAGCTTCACCACTATACGACCGAATCTCTGAGTCACCGGGTCCTCAAAGGCGACACCTACGCGACGACAGCGGCCGAGGAGCTTCACCGTCAAGGCGAGCATGCGGGAGTGCTGAAGCTCCTGTTTATCTTTCCGCTCTCGGTCTTTCGCGATTTGATCTTGAAGGCGGGGATTCTCGACGGCCGGAGCGGCATCATCATGGCCATGACGGGAGCGTTCTACTCGTTCAGCAAATACGCGAAGCTCTGGGAGCTTCGGAAAAAGTGATCAAACGCTGAGTCGCTCGCGGACCGCCGGGAGCACGTCCTCGATCTCAATCGAAGTCAGGCACACGTTGTCGAAGCCGGGACAGCGACGTTTGTAGCACGGCCCGCAATCCACATCCTTCCAGACCACCGCGTCGTTGGGTCCGAAGGGACCGTTTTTCGCTGGGTCGGTCGGGCCGAAGATGCCGACGACGGGGACGCCGAGGGCCGAGGCCAGGTGCATCGGGCCCGTATCGCCGCTTACGAACAAGCGGGCGCGACGGATGTACGGAATGAGGCCGCGAATGCCGGTGGCGGGCGCGAGCCGTGCCGAGCTTTCGGAAGTGTCCACGATTCTTTGCGCGAGCTCTTCTTCGCCCGGCCCCCACACCACGAGAGTAGGAAGCTTCCACTCCTTGGCGATGGCGGCCGCGAGCGCGCCGAATTTCTCAGGGGCCCAGCGTTTCGTGACCCAGGCACCGCCCGGGTTCAAGATGACGTATTCGGTCAGCGCGAGCGACGCCAGGGTGCGTTCCGACTCTTCTTCCATCTCGTTTTGAACAACTAGAGGAAAGGCGCGTTCTTTGGTCTCGATGTCCAGCGCGCTCAGGAGTCGCAGGTAGCGGTCGATGACGTGATGCGGCTCGCAGTTGACGCTCACATGCTCCGAATATAGGAGCGCGGCCGCGCGCTCCTTGAGGGCGCTTCGTGAAAAACCGATGTGGCGGTCGCTCTTGGCGAGACGCGCTGCCACGGATGATTTGATCGTGCCTTGAAGGTCGAGCACGACGTCGTAACTCCGTCGCCGAATCGCGCGCGTGCTCGCGACGATCTCTTTCCACGTAGCGGGGGAGAAAAGGCGCTTGCGCCAACCTAGCGTGTCCACTTCGACGAGCTCGTCGAGCTCGGGATTGGACGCCAAGACGTCACGAAAGCGCGTCTCGACGAGCCAATCGATCGTCGCGTCAGGAAAGCGAGCTCTGAGCGCCACGAGGACTGGTAGCGTGTGGACCAAATCCCCGATGGAGCTCAGGCGAACCATGAGGATGCGCATCGGTGCCAAAAGTGAGAGTAGCTTTACGCATTCGCGAAAGCAACCAAGCGGCTGCGCACCACACCACGCGGGAGGCGCTCGACCGCGTCCTCAGTGTCTTCGATGAGCGGCTCCGTCAGCGGATGAGCTGAGCGCAGTGAGTCCGCGGGGTCTCAGCCCGGGCGGCGGACGCACGGGATTTCAAGTAGTGAGCACGAGCAACACAATCGAAGGGAAACCCCCAATTTCTGAGCATGTACGACGAGGGAAAGGCCTTCGGCCCCTCGAATAACTTGACCAACACAACATCAATGATGTCAACACCTTATGAGTTTCGAGCTTTCACGTTTGGCACGGTGTTTGCGTTCGGCGGCAGTTTCCCTTTCCCGAACCCTATACAATCGCGGGAAGCGGAAACGGGAAACTCCCCGTTCTATGCCATCGTTGACGCCGAATCGAAGCCAAGGCCATCGATTACCCTGCAAACC
>SMYC01000274.1 GCA_004356105.1 Acidobacteriota bacterium
GCGGAAGCGCGCGGAGTCGCTTCACGGTCTCGTAGCCATCCATTCCCTCCATCTCCATGTCCATGAGGACGATCGATACCGGCTCCTTCTCGAACAGCTTGATCGCAGCGTCTCCACTAGGCGCTGGGACCAGCACGTAGCGATTCCACGACGATCCGAGAGTCCGCCCACTCGGTGATCGCGCCGCCCTCCTTCGTCGATGCGAAAAGCACTGCGTTGGTCCCTGGGAGTCGTTGGGGGGTGTGGGCGGACTCGTTCACCTGGGATTGTAGTGTTATGAGAGGCCGGGGCGTACCGCCGCTTCCCGAGACTTCCCAGATACCTTGCGTCTCGCGCCCAAGAAGGATCGTTCCCGCCGGCACCCCAGCTCGCACCGTACGGTCTATCGATATCTGCTAGCGTGACGACGGCGTCATCCCGCGTGGAGATTTTCTGAAGCGTGCCGTCCGACCAGAAGCCGAGCCATTCTCCGTCCGGCGAGAAGAACGGACTCCGAGCGTTCTCGTTGATGCGGCGTGCCTCCCGGAGTCTTAGATCGCGAAGGTAAAGCCGATTTTCGTTGATGTAAGCGATCAGCCGACCGTCCGGCGAGAGGACGCCGGCCAGTGTGCCCGATCCTTTGAGTGCCCTCCAAATGGACTTCGAAGCGTACAGGTGGTGAATGAGTTGGCTCCGGCTTCAACGTCCATCCAAGATACGCGGCGATCCCCGCGGCCAGCAATGTCGCGATCGCCGCGCCCCATGGACGCTGGGCTACGGCTTCTGAGGCAACGGGAACGGCCTCGAACGGGTGGACTCGCACGTCTTCGAGCTCAACATATACGTCGCCCATGTCGCGCCTGCGGACGCGTTTGTCTTTCTGCAAACAACCTCGAAGAAGCGCACGAAGTCGGGCATCGATGTCCGCTGACAACGCGTCCCAATCAGGCTCAGTCTTGATGACGGCGGCCAGCACCTCGGACACGTCCTCACCGGGAAAGGCTTTCGCACCCGTCAGCATTTCGTAGAACAATGCTCCCAATGCAAAGATGTCTGTCCGCTTGTCGACCGGCTTGCCCTTCGCCTGCTCCGGACTCATATAGGCCGCGGTGCCAAGAATCACCCCGACCTGCGTTCCGTGCCGGGTGAGTGTCGGTGACTGCGAAAGCTGCGAGTCGGAGCCGCTCGAGGTGTCGCCTTCGAGCGCTTTGGTAACGCTACAACGTGGAAGTTACAACTGCGCTCTGTAGATCATGGAAGCCGAAATCCGCGCTCGAGGGGCGAGCTGGGTGACAACCGAAGCATCGTGTGGTCGATCGGTGGGATGCTATGGACGCCGAACTCGACGATGGTGACGTTCGACGCCATCGTCAACGCCCTACGAAGCCCGCAGCTGCATCGACTACGTTGAACGCCCGCGAGCGCAGGCGCTATCCGAGTTCCGAGCAGCTGGGTGGTGTACTTCGACGGGGGTCGTCGAGGCCGGCCGCAAACTCGCGCGCGGAACACCGTGCAAACGTGCCGGGATGCACTGGACCGTTGGCTGGTGTCGAGGCGATCATCGCACTGCGCTGCTGCAAGCTGAGCAGCCGCTAGGAGGAATGCTGGGAGCAACGTGCTCACCGCCATATAGCCTGACGACGAATACCTTCGCCGGCAGGCGTTCGCGACATGCTCGGTCGGTTCCGATTGCTCGCAGCGGAGTGCCGACCTGTTCTTTTAAATCTCGTTCTGAACGAGATTCTTATCGAATACTACTATTGTCACACCGCCAATGCCGTCCTCGGCTCGACGCAGTCTCGTTCGCACGAGCAACAACCTCGCCGTCTGCGCCAGGTCCAGGTGGACACCGAAATGCCGCTTCCAGAACTCAGCATAGAGTCCCCAAGATCACCGCTCGATCGCGGCGCTATCGCTCGAGACGGGCGAGTACCGCGTCGTGCTCAAAGTGGCAGGAACGCCCACTACAACCGATGGTATACGCCCGGGACGGGGCCCTTTTGACAGTCCATTGGATCCGGTCGCGTTGCGCGTCACAGGACGGCCGGTGCCTGTTCTCCAAGGTGTCACCATGTTGTGCAACCGATTGATGCCCGGGCGATGACAGGCTCTCCTGCTTCGTGTGGAAAATTCCACGGTCCTCCTGCGATGTCGAGGACTGCACGCGCTTCAAATGCCAGGCGCGTGGAGACAAAGTGAACGCGATTCCCGACGCAAAAGGACAGAACCCTCCCGCACCGACCAAGACGATTCTCGAGACGAGGTGGGGAACGATGGCGCCTGGAAGACGAGCGGGCGCGACCTGGCGTAGGTAGGATTCGTGGCAGCCCCACGTCGCGGGCCTCGATGCTCCTCGAAAGCTGTTCCAGAATGCGTTCCCCGGCAAGTATGTAGCGCACCACGTCCAGCGGATCCGTACATTCCGGCGTTGCGAGCTCCGGATGGTTTCCGCAATCGAGGTACAGGCGCGAGCCGTTCTCGAGAAAGAGGTCGTAGCCGGCCTGCCCGCGTAGATGAATCAACCTGTCCCGTGCCAACTCCATGAGGAAGAACGCATCGAGTGTCCTCGAGGCTTTGACCGACTCTTTAGTGAGCATCTCGTAGAGCACCGCGCCGAACGCGAAGATGTCGGTCCGCCGATCGAACCCGAAAAGGCACACGGCACCGGCTAGAGCGGCAATGCCCTTCGCATGGCGTCTCAGCATCCCAAGGGCCAGCGCGGCATCGGAGCTCGATTCCTCCCGGATTTTTGACGGCATCACCACCAGCATTGCTCCGAGCTCATATCCCTAAAAGACGCTTCAAATCCGCCCGAAGATCCACGGCGCTCTGAAAACGAAGCTCGCGATCCTTCTCCGTTGCTTTTACAACGACCAACCTGGCGGCCCACCTGCTAAGATGGGTCATGGAGTGAGGAGGCCACCGTGAGCAAAGAGACATTGACCGGCTCAACCCGGGAAACTGGCCTTCAGTCCTATGCTCGTGAGTGGGTTGTGCTCGAGAACGGAACAGTTATCGAGCATGGGGCAGACTTGGTTGCGATCGTGAAGCGGGCTCGTGCTCGAGGCATACAGAAGCCCTACGTCGATTTTGTGGAGCCCATCGAGCCAGGTGTCGTCAAGCTCGGACTGTAAGAGACGATGTCTCGTACGCCGTCGAACTAGAGTACCTCCGCAACGAGGATACTGGTGTTGCTTATCCCGGACTGTGGCTTGAAATCGGCAGGTTGAGATCACAGGACGCTGCCGTGCATATCCGCTGTCACCTGGATTCCGGCGCGTCTCGCTCCGTCGTTCGTGGGGAAGTTGCGCTCGCACTAGAGCTGGATCTGCTTTCCGGCCCCGCCCAAACATATGCAACCCTCGCGGGAGCCCGGCTCGAAGCAAGGCTTCACCGTGTTCTCTTATCGCACCCAGAACTCGGCGGGCATGAGCTCGAAATTGGCTTCGCGACGGCTCCTATCGCCCGCAATCTCCTCGGACGAGATTTTTTCGATCTCTTTCAAGTCGGGTTTCGAGAGCATCACACGCGACTCTATTTTACGCGTGAATCGTAAACTCGGCGTAGTGCTCTATCTTCCTAGCTTCGAAACGGCCCACGCCGCGCGAGGACGTCCTTCGCGCTCAGCCCTGCCGTATTCGACCCGTCCACCATCTCCGAACCACGTTCCAGTCGTCGATGCTCTCCCACGTGAAATCCCGGGTGCGGATCCATCGTCCGTAGAAAAGCCACTTGATGGCCCGGTCGAGCCGGCCGGACAGCGAGCCTGGATTCCTATCCAGAAGCTCCAGGGTTCCGCCGATGGAGGCCCGTCGGTCTTCGTTCTTGCGGAGCACCAAGCCGCCCCCTAGGTCGCAACGCGCCAGACGAGTTCTTCTTCGGGCGCAACAGCCTTCAGAAGCTCCTCGAGCTTCTCGACGGTTGGAGTCGATCGCCCCTGCTCGTATCGCGCGTAGGCATTCCGCGACGTTTGATTGAGGCGTTTGGCTGCTTCCGCAAGTGTGACCCCGCGTTTCTCCCTCTGCCGCCGAAGCAAGAGAGCGACGATGAACTTGGTCTCATTGGACCCTAACTCGAATCGCTCGCGTGACGTGGGATAGACGATCGCTTCGAAACCTTGGCGATTCACCATGGTCTCCACGAGATCCTTGATCATTTCATATGCTTCTCTCTTCGTTCGTCCCTGCGTCATCGCGTTCAGTGTGTGAACCTCTATGAGCCAGAACTTTCCATCCTTCCATACCTTACCTTCGAAGCGCACGTGATTTACTCCTTCGCCTTTCGGAGGATGTCTCTTGCTAGACGCTCATGGATCTCGGAATGCCTGGGGAGGTATTCCGTTTTGGTGCCGTCCTGGTTTGTCCACACATCGTGTTTGCCACCGTGTCGGAGCAACCTCCACCCGAGTGCCTTGAGCTTCTTCTCCAAGTCGCGTTTCTTCAATCGTTCTTCATTGTACACAAATAGGTGAACATAGACAATTTTCTCAGAGGTCTCGGTGCTTCCGCAGGCAAGGAGCCCGCGTCGGGGACCGGACGATGCCCGTGATGTGCCAACCGTAGTCCAGAACCTTGATCTTTCCGTCATCGGTCTGCCTGACGTTCGCCGGTTTCAGGTCTCTGTGAACGATGCCCTGTTCGTGCGCCTCCTCGAGTGCTTCGGCCATCTGGGTGGCGATGTCGAGAGCCTCTTCTAACGGAATCGGACCCCGCGCAATCCGCTCCGCCAGTGTCTCTCCAGGAACGAGCTCGAGAACGAGGTAATGAATGCTTCCCGACTGCTCCAGGCCGTAGATAGAAGCGATATTCGGGTGGTTGAGAGACGCTAGAACCTGGCCTCTCGCTTGAAGGAGATTCAAATGGAGCGTGTCTTCCTCAAGTGTGACGATTACTTCGGGCTCGATGCCTTCCCAAGCGACAAGCAAGCCGCCTTCGTGATCAGGCGCGACGGTCGGGAGGCTGCATTCGTCTGGCAGCAGGCTAAGGAACCGGATTGCAGACACGGCAACCTCCGGGCGAATCTGGGCCCGTATGAGCTCCTCGCGGCGTCAGACGTTGGCTAACGGTTTTACCTCCTTGCCGGAAGAGTTCGCCGAGAACGAAGAACGCTAGCTCGTATGCGGGAACATCTATCAAGTCTTCGAGCAGGGCACGAACTTTGGCTTTGCCCATGCTCCGAATCAACGAGGGCCTAGATGAGCGGTGGCGGTAAGGCCAGTTCAACCTCGTGAAATCGTCACCGACACACGTCCTTGCCAGCCCAAACCTGGTTCCGTCGTGTGCCGTCCACGTCGCTGCTTCCCTGTCCGACGACGGCGGAGGGACTTGCGACGGTCTGGATTAATAATGATGAGCCACAGCGACCCGCAGATCCAGTCGTTGTCGACGCGAAAGCGACAGCGTGGGGTCTGGCGTCGGCACAAACACAATGATATTGTTTTGTAACGTTGCCTGAATTCGACGACCTCGGCAACCTTCCGCCGGGTGTGCATGGCGCAACTTGGGACGAGATCGTCCGACGGTTCGGTTGGACGAGCCGCCGTCGTGACTTGCTCGCCGGACTGAAAGTTGCGCTGGGCCCGCTTCGTGAGGCCGGGTGTCGGCGAGTTTTTGTGAACGGTAGTTTTGTCACCGACAAGAACGAGCCCGGCGACATCGATGTTGCCTGGGATCCGATCGATGTGGATGTCGATCGATTGCTTGAAGTCGAGCCTGTCTTCGGAGTCTTCGCCGACGGACGAGCGGCTCAGAAAGCGAAGTTCGGTTGCGAGTTCTTCCCGTCGAGCGTCGCCGCCGATCTTGTCGGGAACACGTTTGTTGAGTTTTTTCAACTCGACAAAGAGACCGAAGCCGAGAAGGGGATCGTTGCCCTGGATCTATAAAGGTGAGTCATGATCAAAAATGAACGGCAATACAAGATTACGAAATCGCAAATCACGAAGTTTGAAGCAGCGCTTGATGAGCTCAGTGCGCGGAGTGGCGCAAAGTCCCGCCTGCGGAAGCTCGAAGAAGACGCGCTTCGAAGCCAACTCGACGAGCTGCGTAACGAAGTGGAACAATTCGAAGAACTTCGATCGGGCGGTCCGAAGCCAATCCGCATCGAATCGTTTGACGAGCTTCCGCGCGCCTTCGTCGCGGCGCGCATCGCCGCGGGTCTGAGTCAGAAAGAGCTTGCCGAACGATTGGATCTGAAAGAACAGCAGATTCAGCGGTACGAAGCAACTGATTACTGCGCGGCGCGCCTGACGCGACTCAAGCAAGTTGCCAAAGCTCTCGGTGTGAACATCGCCGGTGAAATGACATATTCGAAATGAAGATGCCCGCCGGGTGCGTAGGTCGTGACGGAGGTGCCATCGCGGTCGAATGAAGAAGCGTCCGACCGATCTCAACAGAGCCTCCACCATCGCGACATATCTGGGCATCCCGAGCTCTTCGTATGCGGCGCTCGCGGCGCCGAGAAGCTCGCGGGTTTTTTCGCGATCTCCGGATGCGTCTCGCTCCAAAAGCATACGCCCGTACCAGCGCCTTACCTCGGGCTGCTCGAGACGATGGGAAAGCTTCTCGGCCTGCGACAGCGCTGTTTCGGAAGCGAGACTCCGCTTCGTCCCAGCGTTCAGCGGCCATCGCGCCGATAGCCACGCACTTTTCGACGAGCGGCGCGCCTGGAGCCAGCAGCACCATCGCACCGCTTTCGACGAGCTCCTTTGTGAGCGGATAGAGCGCCGCCGCTTGGTGGCGCTGGCCGAGATGCGTCAAGGCCTCGATGGCCATCGTCGGCAACAACAGCGAGCCGCCCGGGTTCTCCTCTCCGAGCTTGGGGAGGCGATCACGGGAACCCTCGAAGACGGCCATGGCTTCCGGGTCCTCGAGGTAGGCGCAGGCGAGGAGCTTCAAGCCGTCATACGCTCCGTCCCAAACGGTTCCCCGGAGCCGCGCTCGGGCTCGGCCCTGTCGAACAGCTGTTTCGCGTCCTCCGCCCGACCTAGGAAAACATGTGCGAATGCGTTGGAGCCGAGGTTCCATGGGCTCCAAGGCCAGTCGGCCGCCAGTGCCAAATCGACCGAGCGCTGTATGAAAGCTTCGTAGGCATCGAGGTCGCCTCGCGCGGCTTCGCGCGGAGCTTGCACCATCGCAAAGATCATCTGTGCACCCAAATCTCCTTGGCGCGTGCTCAATGTCATGAGCTTCTCGGCGGAGCCATCGATCTTGTCGAACTGTCCGCTGCCGAGCCAACCGATTCGCGTCATCGCCATGCAGTTGGACAGCTCCCATGAAGCGCCGAGCTCGCGATGGAGCGCGATCGCTTCTTCACCAGCCCGGACGAGGTCGTCGGATCGGAACACGTCGAAGTGGTAATAGAGCGCATCGCGCAGGGTATCCCCGAGAAGACGCCGGTCCTCCAACCGGCGTGCCAGCGCGACCGCCTCCTCGAACGTCTCCCGCGCACGGCGCATGTCACCCGCAGTGGTCACCGCGAGGCCGAGCGACGACAGAAGACGGCACCGCGCGGATGAATCCCCGCCGGCTCGCTCCAGCCCGCGCTCGAGGAATTGCATCGCATCGGTGGATCGCCCCTCGTAAATCAGGAGGTAAGTAAGATCGGACGCGATGCGGGCGAGCTCGTCCCAGCGTTGTGCCTCCTCGTAGAGCACGAGCGCGCCGCGGAGGTCCACCTCGGTATCCTGGAGCCGCCCCAGGCCTCGATGTGCCAGGCCGCGCAGCGAGAGGAGGTCGGCTTTCTCGGAGCCGTCACCCGGTTCGTCCTCGAGCAGTGAAAGCGACATGTTCAAGAAACGAAGCGCTTCGTCACTGCCTGCCGCGGCGAGCGCGCGCTCGGCAGCTTTGCGCAGGTAGTGAATCGTCTTGGTGGGCTCCGCTGCTGTGCCCGCTTGATAAAGATGACGAGCCACGTCGGCGGCACGCTCATCCGCCCGTGCCGCATAGACCTTTTCGAACGCGTTCGCCACCCGCAGGTGCAGTCGCTGTCGACGCGGAAGCGACAGGGTGGCGAGTAATGTCTGGCGGATGAGCTCGTGAGCGAATTCGTAGCGGGCTTCGCGGCCAACCGTGATGGACGTAACGAGCCCCGCCGCGATGGCCTCGTCGAGAGTATCGAGCACCACATCCGAATCCTGTCCTTCCACGGCTTCGAGAACCCGAACTTCGAAACGGCGCCCAAAGACAGCCGCGAGCGTCAAGACCTTTGGGGTCTCTTCGCCGAGCCGCTCGAGGCGGCGCCCGATGACGAGGCGGACGCCCTCGGGCACATCGAGAGCTTCGACGTCGAGCTCGCTCTTCCATTCTCCGTCGTCGTCGAAGAGTACACCCTCTTCCGACAAGTGCTGGAAGACCTCGGTAACGAAGAAC
>SMYC01000275.1 GCA_004356105.1 Acidobacteriota bacterium
GACTTGTTCGAGAAGGTCCGGGACGGTGGACGGATCGTCCTCGCTGCTCTTCGTGAGCTTCGCCGCCACAATGAATCCGTCGTCATCCACCCCGACATGCAGCTTCCGCCATTGTCGACGCGCCTTCGAGCTCTTGTGCCTGTGGGCGTGCCACCCACCGGCACCCGAGATTTTCAGCCCCGTGGAATCCACGATCGGATGAATCGGGCCATCATGCACCTTCCTGGGCGCTGGCACGTCGACGTCCTTGTTGCGCCGAGACAGCGTGGTGTGGTCCGGCGCTTTAAGGTCGAGCTCCATCAACCGCAACAACGAATCCAGGAAGCCCTCGGTCTGCCGCAGGGGCAGGCGGAAGACCATGCGCAACGTCAACGCCGTCACGATTGCCAGATTCGAGGCCACCGCGACGGCCGTTCTTGGGCGGTGTCCAGGCTTCGCACGCCTCTTGGCTGAACCAAACCGTGATGTCGCCACGGCTCTTGAGACCACGCTCATACTCCGGCCAGTTGGTCACACGATACTTCGTCTTGTATTTGCGGTTCACTCTGGTGGGCTTGCGCGCAGCCATGGCTTCATCTCCTCGATCTTCAATGTATCGAGAAGCTGAGTCGAAGCGGTTGCCGGTGTCAAAAGCTATTCATGCACCAAAGCCGCGCAGTGATGCCAGCAAAGAAGACCCTCTTTTCTGGCCGGCTCTTTTGGTGACGCGGCTGCAGATGTTCGAATGCATCGAGATACCCCGTTGCCTGTTCGACCGACGTGGTCACCACTGCGGATGTGAGTCCCAGGTTTTATTGAACGTGAGCCTTTGGACATTCGAGCCGTCGGCTTTCATAAGATAGATCTCGCGATTGTCCCACCATATCTCCGAGTCCCTGACCGGTGAGATGAGAAGGCGATCCGTTTTCCGTCCGGTGACCAAACAGGACTGCCGTTGTCTCCGCTGTGCGTCAGCCGCTGAAGGTCGGAGCCGTCAGCATCGATTACGTAAATGTCAACGGCGTCGTACCAGTTCGCCGAATTCGAACTTCGCATCGACGGAAAGAGGATGCTCTTTCCGTCGGGTGACCACGCCGGTTTCCCGGCGCCCGGGCTCTCGCCGAGTGTGTACGTGAGTTGCTGGAGATCGGAGCCGTCCGAACGCATGACGTAGATCTCCCAGATCCCGTCTCTGTTGGAGTTGAAGGCAATCCGCTCTCCGTCCGGCGACCAAGTTGGGTCCTCGCTGCCCTTGTCGCTACCCTCCGTGAGTGTGAGGCGGCTCACGTTCGACCCGGCGCTATCCATCACGTAGATGTCGTTATTCCCACCGCTGTTGGAGACAAAGGCGAGTCTCCGTCCGTCTGGCGACCACTGTGGCCCCCACGCCTCGCTCTGCGTGCCCTCGGCTTTCCAGATTCGTCGGACATTGGAACCATCCCGATCCATGATGTGCATCTCCATGTGTCGGTAGGGACCGGTCGAAAAAGCTATCTTCAGTCGGTCCGGCGACCAGTGAGGAAGGGTACTCCGCCTGTCGTCGCCGACGGTGTACGTCAATCGTCGCTGATTGGAACCATCCTCATCCATACATAGATCTCTGTGCGCCCGTGGCCGCCGAATCGAATGGCTGGGGCTGGGGCGTCCCGCTCAGACTCGAAGACGATTTGGGCATCCAGCCTTGGACCATCGCCACAACTGGTTAGCCCTATCGTGAGCAGTGCCATCAGCAGTAGCATTAGGTTGGTTTTCATGAGTGGAGAACGGGTTTTATAGGTGATCTGATAGTGGGAGATGTTCTGGCCGATCATGGGGTGCCCCCTTCTGCTGCGCAAGAGGTGTGGGCTGTCGCCGGAGATAATATCGTCTAATCAAGACTCGATAGCAATTAATGAGTCCAAGCGGTACTGTCAAATTGAGGTGAGGTACCACAATATTGTGTGATCAGGTTAGGTGTAGCAACGACTATATCTTGTGGTCCGCGTTCCCAACTTGACAGTGCCATTTGCAGAGAGGGGAAAAATATGGAAAATCATTTTGTGAATTTATAATCATTCGGACCGTTTTGATACCCAATCACTAAATTCCGAGGGCAATGCTATGGCGCGTCATCAAATTTGTAATGAAGATGAAATTCCCGTAGGTGAGAAAAAACCTTTTACGGTGGGGGGGGAGGAAGTTCTGGTTTACCATCTGGAAGACGGGTTATTCGCAACCCAGAGCAAATGTACGCACGTTTTCTGGCCGCTCAAGAACGGCAAGATGAAAAATAATTGCGAGGTGGAATGTCCCTTCCATAGAGCCCGTTTTGACGTGAGGACTGGAGAGGTCGTTGAATGGGCAAATTTTCCGGTCGGGGTTCAGTTGTTGAACCTGGTGCGCAAGAAGAAGGCCTTGAAAACCTTTCCCGTTACCTTGCAAGAAGGGAAAGTGTTCGTAGAAGTTTGAAACAAAAAGTTTCTCCACCGAGCGGCGTTGGTGCACGAATAACTCTTTACTCCGGCGACCGCTTCGACTCAGCTTCTCGATACATTGAAGATCGGGGAGATGAGCCGATGACCGCGCGCAAGTCCAGCAGAGTAAACCGCAAATACAAGACGAAGTATCCTCGCCCTGATGCGTAAAGACAGATGAGCTCACAACGAATGCCATGGCAAACCCCCTTCTAGTCCCATGAGTTGAAAGCAAGCTCCCTTCGTCGATCTTCAGACCGTGCCCCTCGCAGCACGCCATCAGCTCCGCGTCTGTTTTTTTGACGTACGACCGACAATACCGGCCGAGCCTTCTTCTCGATCGCACGGCGCAGTAGTAGCCCATTGCTTTCTACCTGTCGGGCCAGAAAACCGGTCGCGGGGGCGTAGGGGCGATTTTGAAGGCGTTTCCCGGACGGAAAGGGAGGGGCGAATGGTGGTCGCGGGTTTAGGGAGGGAAGGAGGGTGTCCTGAGTGGAATTTGCAAGGCCCGATTCTCACCGGCGTTTTGCGCGAGAGGCGTTGGAATAATATCCCGAGTTTCGGATGAGTTGCTGTCCGGTTTCGGGGATATGGTCGGTGGCTCGGGCGATGAACTCGAGAACGTCCCATCGAGCGATGCCGCCCGAAGTGCCCTTCGAGCGTTTGGGTCGACTCGCCCAAGAGACCGTGCGTGGAGTCACGACCGTCACCCATTGCGGAAGTCGTTGCGCTGCCGAGGGTGGGTGGACTGCATCATCGATACGAATGGCGGGAGGCTGCTTGAGCAGAAAGCTCGAGTGGGCCTAGATGAGCGGTGGCGGTAAGACCAGTTCAACCACGTGAAATCGTCACCGACACACGTCCTTGCCAGCCCAAACCTGGTTCCGTCGTGTGCCGTCCACGTCGCTGCTTTCCTGTCCGACGACGGCGGAGGGACTTGCGACGGTCCGGATTAATAATGATGAGCCACAGGTACGAGACGGCTACCCTATTTGTGGATCGTTTCTTTATTTGAGGCTGATGTCAACGGCTGCAAACGCCTTGCCGGCGACGCTCCGGGGAGGCTACTCTGGCTCGTGAGGGTGGTGATCGAGAGATGAAGCACATTCTGTGGATGGGGATATTCCTCATGCCGGTTCAGGAGGATGCCCAGCCCCGGCTCGACGAGCCCTTTTCGCTTGCAATAGGCGAGACCGCCCGCCTGGACGACGCGGAGCTCTCGCTGACTTTCCGTAACGTCACCAGGGACTCTCGATGTCCCAAAGAGGTTTCGTGCATCGTGGCAGGGAGCGCCGTTGTTCGCTTCGATGCGGTCGTCGCCGGTGAGACGACGACGCTCACCTTCGAATTGACTCCAGGCGGGGAGGACGCGCAATCACTCGCCGACCTCACTGTCACGCTCACGGTGCTCGAGCCGGAGCCCGAAGCGGGCAAAAAGATGGAGCGTTCGAGCTATGTGGCGAAGTTGGTCGTGGCGGCGACGACGCGGGGTGAAGTCAACGTGGAAAGCTCCACCCACCGTGGACGCACGTAGCTACTCAACGTCTCGAGCCGGTCGTCCTTCTGCGCCGGGTGGCACATGAGCTCCGACGTGCCATCGGGAGCGGCGTCCAGGATCTCGAGCAGCTTGTCTTCGCTCACGTTGTCGGCGCCATAAAAGCTCGCGAGAAAGTGGTCCGCGGTCTCGACGCTCGCTCGACGGATCCGTTCGCGCGTCGTGTCGTCGGGGGCGCGCACCGGCACACCCAGCCTTACCGCTTCTTCCAGAACGGCTGTCAAAATCCCTGGAAAAGCATGGGCGTGGTGATGGCCGTCGATGTGGGTGGGCGCACGGCCGACGCCCTTCTCGAACCGTTCGAGCTGAGCGCAGAGCTCGCCCCGGACTTGCTCCGGCGTGGCACGCTCATGGGCGCCCGATTCGAGCCTGCGGAAACGTCCCTTGTCGTCGACGAGATCGCCCAGCGGCTCGCGCGGGCCGGTGGGGCGCGCGAACGTGAGGACGAAATGAAGCCCGACCGCGAGAGACGTGTGATCCCGCGCCCAGGCGAAGGCGCTCTCCGCGGCTTCGGCGTTCACCATCAAAGATGTTGCGGTCACGATGCCCTGCTCGTGCGCTTCGACGATGCCGGTGACGACCCCGCGGGTGAGCCCGAAATCGTCCGCGGTGACGACGAGCCGTTTCATGCTGCATTCTAGAACATCGGCGACCTCTAATCACCGAGGCCACTTCACATCCAAGCGACTTCTATCGAGCGCAAGCGCGGCAAAATCGCGGCAGCCCCGCCACGTCATAACCTGAGGCTTTGGCCTCTCTCGTGGAGGGATGAAGTGACTGCTTGCGCCACGGCGCGGAGACTGATGGTCGCCGCGCTCTCTTGCGTTGCCTCGAATGCGCTTGCCCAGGACATTCTCGTACGCAAAGTAACGAATGACGATCCGGGCTCGATGCAGTGCACCGACGCTGACGAGCTCCCGGCGGCGAGACGCCTTCACCAAGGAAAAAACTCGCGTGTCCAAGCGTGTCTGAAGTCGCACTCGCCCCAAAGCCCGCGCCGACCTCGACGATATCTGGGACTACACGGTTGAAACCTGGGGCTTCGACCAAGCAGAGCGGCACGAGCTTGAATACCAGGCGGGTAGGCGTTAGTCTTGAGTCAATCCACTTCTAAACATCATTCGACCCGGCGACGGCACTGCCCTCGCAGCCGTTCGTGGCCAATACGGGCAAAGAGGGCGTAATACCCGTGACACGAAAGCTTCTCTTCGCGCTCTCGACATCGATGGTTCTCATCGGTCTCGGCGCTAGGCTCGAAGTGGCGTTTCGCACTTCGACGCGACTGAGCGTCGTTCCGTTGCAGGACGACTCTTACTACACCCAGAGCTACGCTCGACAAATGTGGGCCGGGGAGTTCTTCTCGGTCAACGGTGAGCAGCTGGGAAACGCCTATCACCCGCTCTATCCGATTCTTTGCGCGCCGCTTCACGGGCTTTCGGGTTCGAACCCTGTGCTCGGCATCCGCCTCGCCGTCCTCTACAACGTCACCCTCTTCACTGCTAGTCTCTGGATGGCCGCGTCTACCGGCGTCTAGTACGGGGGACAGCAGCCCCAGTGGCGGTTTTGTTCGGGCTTGGCCTCTATGCCGTTCACGCAGTGGCGTTCAAGAACGACATGAACCTCATGCAAACGGGATTGCAGTTGCTCCTCCTATGGACTCTGCTGGATGTCACCGTTCGATTGCACGACATGCGCCGAAAACGTCTACGGGATTACATGTTCGTCGGCGCCATCGGCGCTCTTGCTTGCCTCGCCCGACTCGACGTCGCGATCGTCATTCTAGGTTACGGCATCACTATGCTCGTGAACCGGCATAGATGGGAGCTCTCTCTCCCCCGTTTTCTCGCCATCACCGCTCCGGCCGCTTGTGCGGTGCTCGCTTGGTGTGTCGTGAGCTACGCCGTTGTTGGATCGTTTCTTCCCACCGGAGGTGCCGCCAATACGAACGGAATCGAGATCCCATCATCGGCGACCCTGGGTCGGAGCGCGGTAATCCTCTCACTCGCTTCCGTGGGACTACCGCATAGCTATCCAGCGAATGTCTTCTGGTCGTCCTGGTGGACCGCTCATCCGTGGGCAAGACCTCTGTTGGCCGCGGCACTTATCACCGTCTTTCTGTTGCTCCTCGTACGGAGCCCAGACGACGCGCGCCGTCTTGCGCGAAGCACACTGCCGGCGCTTGCTCCCATGCTCGTGGGGATAACGCTGCTCGTGGTTACGTATGTGTTCCTCATTCGCGCCACCTATTTCTTCGAGCGTTACTTCGCGGCAGTTCTTCCCGTTATGGGTTGTTTCTGGTTCTTGTTGGTCTCGAACGCGCTCGAGCGGAGGGACGAGCGGCGCGTCGCCGGCGTCGGGATCATCAGCATACTCTTGTTCTCTTTCTTCCTGTATCGCGTTTCGACACTCGAGGAGTCTTACTGGTGGACGACCTTCGAGAAAGTCAGCGCGCTATCCAAGGAGAGCGACTGGATTGCCGGACAAGAGACGGGGATCCTGGGCTTCTACCATCGGAGAACTATCAATCTCGACGGCAAAACCAACGTCGAGGCGTTGCGCGCCCGGAAATCCGGGCGTATCGTCGACTACTTGTCATCGACGCCCGCGCAGTTCACTGTCGACGGATGGGGGGCGTTCAACACCGAGATCGATGGCGTCGTCATCGCGAACGACGCCCATTTCCGAGCGGAATGGGAACTCGTCGAGGAGAGACCCTTCATTTGGCGCCGGCGGGACCAGGCCGAGTCGAGGACCCGCGAGCTCGAGGATGTCCCTGACGCAAATTCGTCGGCGAGATAGTTCGCTGAAACGGAGAGTGGCGTCAGACGTTCGGGCGCACCCAGGGCGCCCGATAGCTCGGCCTTGTCAGTGCGTCGGCCTTCGCATTCCCGTCAAACTTCATATTCCTGCCGTCCCAATACCTCGGACAAAGGACGCGGAGCGATCTCGCCGCTACAGAACGGGCCCAGCTTGATCGGGATCCTGGGTTCGATTTCGACGAGAGATTTTCGATGCCGAGGCATGGATAGCCTTTCCGGCGGCGGGCTGTTATGAGTAGGATGGGCGCGACATGAAACGAAACTTTTGCCTGTTGGTGCTCGCCGTCTCGTGCGTTGCTTGCGCCGGATCGCGCCGCGGGGAGCACGCCGCCATCGCGGCCAAGTCCTGGGTCGATGAGACCCTCGCCGGTCTTTCGCTCGAGCAAAAAGTCGGGCAGATGATCTATCCGCGCAGCGACGGCGTTTTTGTGAACGCGTCGGATCCCGAGGCGCGCACGCTCATCGAGGCCGCGCGTTCGGGGCGCATTGGCGGGGTCGTGTTCTTCAAAGGAGAGCCCTACGAAACGGCCGCTATCGTGAATCGGCTTCAGGAAGCTTCGAGGCTCCCGCTTCTCATGGCGTCGGACTACGAGTGGGGAACCGCTTCCCGCGGGCCATGGCGATGGGCGCGAGCCGGACGGACATGGAGTTTCAAGCCGAGGTCACCGCGCGTGAAGCGCGGGCCTATGGGATTCATCTGCTCTTGAATCCCGTTCTCGACTTGAGCACGAACCCGGAAAACCGCGTTATTACGACGCGGTCGTTCGGCCAAGATCCGGCGCGCGCGGGAGAGCTCGGCGCCGCCTATATCGAGCGCGCGCAATCGCTCGGCGTACTGACGACGGCGAAGCACTTCCCCGGTCACGGCGCGACCGTGGTCGATTCGCATCTCGGGCTTCCAGTGCTCGATCTCGATCTAGAGAGGTTGAAGCGCGTCGAGATGGCGCCGTTTCGCGGCTGCCATCGACGCCGGCGTGGCAGCGGTCATGCCCGGACATATCGCGGTGCCCGCTCTCGGGAGTGCGAGGGATAGGCCGAGCACACTTTCCAAAGAAGTGCTTCAGGGAGTGCTCCGAGGCGATCTCGGCTGCGACGGGCTCATCGTGAGCGATGCCCTCGACATGGGCGGCGCTCGGCAGAATGCGTGGGATGGAAAGGTGGCCGTAGCCGCGGTTCGCGCGAGCGTTGACATGTTGCTCGTGCCGCCCGACGCCCTGGTAGCCTATCAATCCGTGCTTCGAGGTGTCGAGCGCGGTGATATCCCGTTCGCTCGGATCGATAGCGCGGTTCGGCGCATCCTCGAGGCGAAAGCGAGGGTCGGACTTCATCGAAACCGAACGATCGACCTCAAAGCGCTTCCCTTGCGCGTCGCCGAACCGGTATTTGCGGATCGCCTCGACCGTCTTTTCGACAAGACCATAACGCTCGTGAAGAACGAACGCGATCTCTTGCCCTTCGCCGGCGCCGCACCACCACGCATATTGCTCGTAGATTTCGTTTTCTCGAACGACCGCGATTCCGAGCCCGACATTTTCGCAGAGGAGCTCGAAAGACGTGCCGCCACGCTGCGCCGCATCCGGCTGACACCGCGCACCGCCCCAACCCGCGCGAAGGAGATCCGACCACAAGACGGCGAGGTCGCGCTCCTGGCAAGCTCAGAACTCCTGATCCCGTCGGAAAATAACCTGGGCACCAATGCCGCCCGGGACCGTTGCATGACGCCGAGAAGCTCCCAGGAAGTCTAGGTGACATTTTGAAGAACCCGTTGTTACAAAGCCACTTATGGCGCGAGGCTGCTTGAGCAGAAGGCTCGAGTGGGCCTAGCAGCCCGTTGAAAAAGGCCCGATTCCGCCCTTGAAGAGAAACGTTTTATATATTCACTGCCGAGCACAATAAGGTGCGATTAGCGAGCGATTCGGCGAAATGGCCCAACTCGGACGGCTTTCGGAGTGCAGCGGCGC
>SMYC01000276.1 GCA_004356105.1 Acidobacteriota bacterium
CTAAAAGGGGTTGGCGATGTCAATGGTGATGGCACCGACGACATCATCTGGCAACAGAGCCCAGGTGGCATGTTGCAGTACTGGCGGATGAGCAACGGTCAACGGACCGGCGGCTTCAATATTTACAAGGCGGTCGGAGGAGAATGGTCACTAGTAGGAGCCGGAGATGTCAATGGTGATGGCACCGACGACATCATCTGGCAGCACAACAATGGCCAGGTACACTACTGGCCGATGAGCAACGGTCAACGGACCGGCGGCGTCCACATTTACAAGCCGGTCCGACAAGCATGGTCACTAGTAGGAGCCGGAGATGTCAATGGTGATGGTACCGACGACATCATCTGGGGATACTATCCCATATCGTTCCAGCAGCCGTTCAGGTGTGGTCAGACATGGCGTGCAGCCACCTACAATGGCCACTACCCGGATCAGGACAGCCTCGATCTGCTCCGGTTCAATGGCAATACGAACGTCAGCGCCGGGGAGGACGTGCTCGCGTCGGCCTCCGGCGTGGTGATTGAAGCGCACCACACGAACTCCGAAGATCCACCATATGGAAGCGTCGTCACTATCCAGCACAAGGGCATCTGGAAGACGCAATACGTCCACCTGGACGACGCGCTCTCTGTGAAGACCGGCGACATGGTCTTTCGAGGCCAGAAGATCGGCGTCGTTGGAGGAGAGATCGAGATCTTCGGGCAGGCGAACGCGCATCTGCATTACACGCAGTGGAAGGGCGCCAGCGGCGTGCGTGCGACGTTCGGCGGATGGTGGGCGACGGCGGTTCACGCAGGCGCTGAGGATTCGGGTGGCAACTACCCCACACAGAATCTCAGTAGCTGCTTCTAGGGCTCACGAATAGCAGACGCGCTGCGCCTGCCTCTTGGAAACCGTGAAAGCCCAACGAAAGCGAGGAGAGGATGAGCACACGACCACAGGATCGGCACTTGAAGAAAGGGCCAGGGCCAGGCCGACCGAAGGGCTCGCACACTGTTGTGCCAGCGAGCATCAAGCGGATCTTTCGAGAGATTGGCGAAGCCGATCCTACGGTTTACAAGAGAGCGATCCTGAAAGGCTTGAATGCAGGCGCTCGCGATTCGCTGCCGTACGTCAAGCTTGCGGCGGCCTACCTTGACGGCTTACCTGCGCAAACGGTTTTGCTCCAAGATGAGGGCAAGCTCGATCTGTTCGCGCTTCGAGAGATCTTTTACGCGGTCGAGGCCGCGCGGCAAGCCGCCGCGCTAGACGCTGGCGGCGATCGCGAGCTGCCCAAGGGCGAGCCCCCGAAGCCGATGATCTCCGCGAAAGTGGGCGGCAGCGAGTAGGAGCGCGAGCCCTGGCGCGCTTCGGAGATTGCCCGGTGCGCTAGACAAGGCGACGTCGTAGTGTGCCAAAACTCAGTCGACACGAAGCAGAGCGGCGTTGGTGACGTTTTCTAAAAGCAAGAGTAGCGCCGGTGCCCTGAGCGGCTAGAATGCGGCCTATGCAGCCCCACCTATGGCAGTTCCTCGCGTTGACCTTCGCAGGATGGGTCAACCGGTCCGAGCAGGATGTAATCGAATACCTGAAGGAAGAGAATCGAGTTCTCCGGGAGCAGCTCGGCGCCCGTCGCCTACGTTTCACGGATGACCAGCGTCGGCGCCTGGCAGCGAAGGCGAGGGCCATGTGCAGGGAGAACCTGAAGGAACTCGCTGACCTCGTAACACCTGACACATTGTTGCGCTGGTACAGAGAGCTCATCGCGGCAAAGTACGATGGGAGCCAGCGACGCGGTCCAGGGCGACCTCGCGTGATGGAAACGATACGCGAGCTAGTGCTCACGATGGCGAAGGAAAATTCAAGTTGGGCTATACGAGGATTTGTGGGGCTCTCGCCAACATGGGCCATGAGGTCGGCAGAAATACCGTGAAACGCATCCTCGCGGAACACGGTATCGAGCCCGCAACCGCGAGGGATAAACGCACTCCCTGGAGCACCTTTCTGAAAGCCCATTGGGGAGCTATAGCTGCAAAGGATTTCTTCACCGTGGAAGTGCTCACCGCCCCTGGATTGATTCGCTATTGAGCACGAGCACGACAATCGATGCGTTTACCGAAGGATCGTCCCCGCCCGGACGTTGCCGCCGATCTGCGCGACGGCTACATCACGCCGGCACAAGCGCGCGAGGCTTATGGGCTGATTGGCGACGACCCCTGACGTCCCTCCCGTAACAGCGGAGAAAACGCCTCAGTCGGGAGGTCTGGATTTTTGCGCGTGACGGATTTGCAGTCGGAGCGGACGGCTGTTCCTAGACGACGTAATGCTCGTTGGGATACTCGGCGAAATAGCGGTCTCTTCTGTCGACGATGACGGTGACAATCCTGGACCCTTTTTTCATTGTCTTGGCCACTTCGATAGCCGCGCACACGTTAGCTCCCGATGACATGCCGCAGTAAAGGCCTTCTTCCCGGCATAATCTGTCGGCCATTTTCTTGGCATCGTCATTCTCGATGGTGATCTCGTTGTCCATAACGTTACTTTCAAGAAGATCTTCCATCACAAATCTTAACTTGGGACCTCCAAAATTTTCCAAGGCCTTGTGAACGGCCCGGGAGCGTACCCACTCCATTCGCGGATCATCCGTTGGCAAAACGCCGGCAACCTTCAATTCGGGATACGTTTCCTTCAGGGCTTGGGCCACACCGAGAAGGGTGCCTCCTGTCCCTACAGAAGCTACCCAGCCGTCAATGGGTCCGTCCATCTGTTCCAAGATCTCTCTCCCCGTATGCTCCCGGTGAGCCCTTGTGTTATCGACATTGCACAATTGGTTAGCCCACCAATTCGACGCGTCGCTTTGCTGCAGGTCGTAGCATTGTTTCATTCGAATGGCCACAAAGGCGGCGGCTCTTTCTACACCTTGCAATTGATCGGCGTTTTCCATGTGCTCTTTCAAGTCGATTGGAGTCACATAGGCGCCATAGAGTCGGGCAATTCGGATTCGATCCGCCGAGTTGTAGGCACTGGAAAGCTGCGCGGGCAAGAAGATTTGAACCTCATAGCCCTTCACGGCTCCCACAAAAGACAAGGCCGGCCCGGTATTCCCGGTGGACTGATCCACGATGGTTCCACCAGGTTTGAGGTCACCTCTTTTCTCGGCTTCCTCAATCATGCAAAGAGCCATACGATCCTTGATGCTCCCCCCAGGATTCGTGAACTCACATTTGACATAGATATCGACTCCCAGAGAATCCGTAACGTGATTCAGCTTGAGCAAAGGAGTGTTCCCTATGTGGTCAAGAATGGTCACTTTTTCAGTCATCTTCTCATCCACCTTTCACTCGGCGCGAAGAGCCTCGATGGGATCGAGTCCGCTCGCTCGGCGCGCCGGGACGACCCCGGACACGATACCGGTCACGAAGCTCACGCCGAGAGCCGCGGCGACGAATATGGCGGGCGTGTGCACGGGGAGCCCCGGGACCACTGCGCGAAGAAGCCCGCATAGGCCGAGCCCTCCCAGAAGGCCGAACGCCCCGCCCGCCGTAGCCAGCGCGACGGCTTCCACGAGGAACACCATCTGCACCTGACGTCTCGAAGCCCCGACGGCGCGGATGAGACCAATCTCCGCGGTTCGCTCCCCGACGGCGATCCACATCATCGTGAGAATCCCTATGGCTCCGACGAAGAGGGAGATCCCCGCGATGGCGCCCACGGCAACAGTGATGACGTTCATGACGTTGCCCATGACTTCGAGCATCGCTTCCTGCGTCGTCACCGAGAAATCCTCGTTGCCGTCATGGCGATCGATGAGGAGCCGACTGACCTGCGAGACGACGGTGTCCATGGGCATCGAATCGCGATAGACGAACTGGATCTCGTGAAGCTCGTCGAGGTTGAAAACGCGCATCGCTGAAGCGACCGGAATGTAGACCGCGTCGTCGATGTCGAACCCGAGGAACTGACCTTTGGGCTCCATTATGCCAACGACGCGAAAACGGGCCCCGCCAATGCGAACGAATTGCCCGAGCGCGTTCTCATTTCCGAAAAGCTCGCGTTTGAGCTTCGGACCAAGTACCGCCATCGACCGGCTTCGCCGCGGATCGCCGGGCGGCCAGAAAGCGCCTTGCCGCACGTTGAATTTCCACATTGCCGCGATGTTGGACGTCACGCCGTAGACAATAACGCTCCGCCCTAGCTCTCCTGCCTGGACACGGGCTTGACCCATGGTCAAGGCCACGACGCGCACGACATTCCGCAAGCGGGCAATCGCCTCCGCGTCGTCGAGCGTGAGCTTATGGGTCGTCCCGCCCAAGACTCCCGGAATCCCGACTGTCTCGGACTTGCCGGGGTTGATAGACACCAGATTCGTCCCGAACTGGGTGGATTGCTCCAGAATGTAGCGGCGCGTTCCCTCACCGATGGACGTGAGGAGTATGACCGAGCCAATACCGATGGCGATCCCGAGGACGGAAAGAAGCGAGCGCAGACGGTGGCCGGACAGCGCGCTGAGAGCGAAGCGGAAAAGAGCACCCAGGGTCAGCATGGTCAGCGACGCGCGAGGGCCATGATGGGATCGAGCCGCGCGGCCCGCCGCGCGGGGAGGACACCGAAGATCATCCCGACCCCCATCGCAACGGCCAAGGCGGCTCCGACCGCCCAGGCGGGCGGGTGCGCCGGAAGATCCGGGTAGATGCTCACGACCACGAGGACACCCGTCCAGCCGAAGGCCACCCCCAATAGCCCGCCTGTCAAAGAGAGAAGCGTCGCTTCTGCGAGGAAGGCCGCAACAATCTGCCCCTGCGACACGCCGAGGGCTTTCAGGAGTCCCACTTCACTCGTGCGCTCGGAAACGGAGACGAGCATGACGTTCATGATGCCGATACCCGCCACGCTCAGCGAAATCGAGGCGATGGCCGCGAGCACGAGCGTCAGCGTTCCCAGAATGTCCTCGAGCGTCGAGACCACCGAGTCCTGCGACAGGATGGTGACGTCCTCCTCTCCGTGCCGTTCAGCGAGAAGCGCCGTCACGGCGTCAGTGGTGGCGTCGAGATCCGCATAGGCGCGCACCTCCATGATGACTCGAAAAAGCGAGCTCCGGTTGAACATCCGCATCGCGGTGGCGACAGGAATAAGCACGATGTCGTCGATATCCACACCGACCTGCGTGCCGCGCGGCGCAAGAACACCAATCACGCGCATGCGCCACGCGTCGATACGCACGACCTGGCCCAAAGGGTTCTGTCCAGCAAAGAGCTCCTCGGCTACTTTCTCGCCGATGACGGCAAGAGGCGCACCTCGATGAAGGTCACTGACAGGCAGGAACCTGCCGCGACCGAGCGAGAGATTGCGAACCTCGAGAAAATCCGACGTGGTCCCGATGACGGCCACTTGGCGGCTCAGCTCGCCGCGGCTGACATTGGCTGTCGCCATCGCAATGGGCGCCACGCGTCGCACCTGACGGAGGCGACGCTGTATCGCTTGCACGTCGTCGAGCGTCAAATCGTTGGGTGCGCCACCCATGCCGGGAAGAGCGCCCGTCGTTTCCGTTTTCCCTGGTATGACGATGAGCAGGTTCGAGCCGATATTCGCGAATTGGGTCGAGACATATTCCCGGGCGCCCTCGCCCAGTGCGGTCAACAAGATCACTGCGGCCACGCCGACGCCCATACCGAGCAAGCTCAGCGCGCTCCGCAAACGGTGCCCGAGAAGTGATTGGATCGCGAAGCTCAGGAGATCTCGCGCGCTCACGGGGAGACCTCGGCCGCATCGGCGATCCCGGCCAGAGCGGCAAGATCTGATTTCTCCAGACGACGGACGATCTTGCCATCCGTCATCACGAGCCCTCGGTCGGCACGACGGGCCACCGCGGGATCGTGGGTCACGACGATGAGGGTCAGCCCTCGATGATTCATCCCTTCCAGAAGATCCAAGACCTGGCGACCCGAGACGGAATCGAGATTGCCGGTCGGCTCATCGGCGAGAAGCAGCCTCGGGCCCATCACGGTCGCGCGTGCGATGGCGACGCGCTGACGCTCACCGCCAGAAAGCTGATCGGGCCGGTGGCCGACTCTCTCGTTCATGTCGACGCGAGTCATCGCTTGCATCGCGCGCTCACGCCGCTCCGCCGGAGAAATCCCGGCGAAGACCATTGGAAGCTCCACGTTCTCTAGAGCGGTCAACCTCGGCACGAGATGAAAGAACTGAAACACGAAACCAATTTGATGGCGGCGAACGTCGGTGAGCTCCTCCTCGTCCAGGCCTCCGACCTCCCGCCCATCGAGCTTGTAGATGCCTGAGCTCGGTTTATCGAGACATCCAAGGATGTTGAGAAGCGTGGACTTCCCGGAGCCCGAGGGTCCCATGATGGCCACGTGCTCGCCCTCTCGAATTTGCTCGTCCACGTCGACCAAGGCGTGCACGCGCTCGTCGCCGAGCGGGAAGCTACGGCAAACCTTTTCGAGCTCGATCAAGGCGCGCCTTCTTCCGCCTCCACGATGACTTCGGCGCCCGGGACCACTTCGGCGCGATCGAGAGAGACCACGACGCGATCTCCTGGCTCGAGACCGTCCAGAATCTCCGTGTAGTCCCAATTACTCAAGCCGACCGTCACCTCACGGCTCGTGAGTCTAAGATCGTCGCCGACGAGCAGAACGCGGCGTCCCTCCATCAACGCGGCCGTGGGAATGCGCAGTACGTTCTCCTTCACTTCGAGAAGCACCTCGACATCCGCCGAGGTGCCGGGGAGCAGCTTCGAACCCAGTTTGCTGTCATCCAGATCCACTTCGATCTCGACGGTTCGATTCTGAGCTTCGATATCGAGCACATAAGGAGCTATTCGCGTGACCCGGCCCCAGAAATGCTTTCCGCGATAAGAATCGATGCTCACGCGGACTGTCTGGCCGACGGCGATCAGCGCCGAGTCCACCTCGTCCATGGGAGCGCTCACGAAGATCGAATCCGGATCCAGGATGTCGATCGCCGCCGGCACTGGAAGCGCGGGGGGGGACGGTGTCACCCATTCGCCGATTTCCGCGTCCACTTCGGCGACGATCGCATCGAAGGGCGCGTGCAGTGTCATCTTCGCGACGCGGGTCTCTGCCAGCGTTACCGCCGCGCCCGCCCGTGCCAAGTTCGAGCCCGCCGCGCGGCAGGCGGCGGCGGCGCGACGAGACTCGGTCTCCGCATCGTCGAGGAAATCACGGCTGGCGATCTCTTGCTCCGTCAGTCGCCGAATACGTTCCATGTTCCTTGCCGCGCGCTCGGCCGCGAGACAAGATTGTTCCTGCTGGGAGCGCGTCGCTTCGAACTCTCTCTCCGAGAGGTCGAGCTGAGCTCGTTGCAGTTGATCGTCGAGCTCCAGAACAACGTCGCCTTTCACGACATGCTGACCTTCTCGAAACGGAAGGGCTACGACCATGCCGCCGACTTCAGGGGAGAGCTTCGCGCGACGTCGCGCCTCGAGCGTCCCCGCGCGTGTGTTCGTCACCGCTTCCTCGACGCGCCCCGGAGCCGCCTTTGCGACGATGACCGGCACCGGGTCTTCCGCGAAGACATATTTGCGCAGGAGGAAAGATATCCCGACAATGGCCGTCAAAATCGCGACAATCTTGAAGTAACGTTTCATTCACCCTCGTACGTTTTCAACTGGTGCCGACGTCAACTCACATCCTGCCTCAATCTTGACCTAGCGCCGCCTGCGGCCGCAACCAAGAAACTCACCGCAGGAGGCGCAGCGAACGCAGAGGGAAATGCTCCGCGACCTCTGCGCCTCTGCGGTTAAATTTTTTTCCATGAAACCAAGGAGGGCAGGATCAGTAGTATAGAACGGTTGCAGGTTCTCACCTGGATGCCATTAGAATGCTGCTCGACTCGAGGAGGAAAGATGAGAACAGCACACGTTCTGTGTTCGTCGGCCGTTTACTTTCTAGCGCTGGCCACCCCTCTCCTCGCAACCGAGCGATCGTTTCGTGTCGATGGCGTTCAGGAAGCCAGTATTGCCGACATTCACCGCGCCATGGAGGCGGGCCAGCTCACCGCCGCCGCGCTCGTGCAGCTCTACCTCGACCGCATCGAAGCCTACGACAAGAACGGGCCCTACATCAACGCCATCATCACCATCAATCCGAGAGCGCTCGAACGAGCGGCGGAGCTCGACCGACAATTCGCGGAGTCTGGATTCGTCGGACCCCTCCACGGCATTCCGTTCATCGTCAAAGACAATTACGACACCCACGATTTACCCACCACCAACGGTACGCTCGCCATGAAAGACTCCTATCCTCCCGATGACGCCTATCAGGTGCGGAAGATCCGCGAAGCGGGTGCGATCGTTCTCGCCAAATCGAACCTCGCCGAGTTCGCGATGAGCGGCGCCTTCACCGTGAGCTCCGTTCTCCCCGGCTACACGCGCAATCCCTACGATCCGCTCCGTGTCACGGCCGGATCGAGCGGAGGCACCGCCGCCGCCATAGCGGCCAACTTCGGGACCGTCGGGCTCGGAACAGACACCGGAAGCTCGATCCGTGGCCCCGCGTCCCACCAGTCTCTCGTTGGATTCCGGACGACGATGGGCCTGACGAGCCGCGACGGCATCGTTCCGCTCAGCCTTAGTCGGGATGTAGGAGGTCCCCTCGCACGTAGCGTCAAGGATGCGGTGGCCGTTCTCCAGGTCATCGCCGGATACGACCCCGCCGACCCGGTAACCAAAGCGGCGGAAAGTAACGTTGCCGAAAGCTACGCCGCGTTCCTCGATGAAGGCGGCCTCGACGGCGCGAAGATCGGTGCCGTGCGCCAGATGTTTCCCGAGGACGACACCGATCCCGAAGTCCTGGCAGCCATGAATCAGGCGCTCGAAGACATGCGAAACGCCGGCGCCACCATCATCGATCCGGTGCGCATCCCCGCTCTCGAGGAGATCCAGGAATCGTTCAAAAGAAACGCGGGCAGGCTCAAGTTCGACTACAACAACTATCTTGCCAGCCTGGGTCCAGACGCCCCCTACAAGTCACTCGCCGAGATTATCGAGACCGACGACTACCACCCGTTCTTGGAGAGTAGACTGGCTCGGGCAAGTGAGATCGAAGGACCGCCAAAATCCTGATTACTTGCACAATGTCGAAGTGGCCGAACGATTACGGGGGATCGTGCTCAAAGCGATGGACGACGCCGGCGTCGACGCCCTCGTCTATCCCACTTTCCGGTATCCCCCGCGGCTCATCGGAGATTTGAACACGCCGGACGGCGCCAACAGCCGCACGCTGTCTCCGCCGACAGGCTTCCCGGCCTTTGCCGTGCCTATCGGCTTCAGCTATGGCGAGCTACCCGCTGGTCTTCAATTTCTGGGGAGGCCGTTCAGCGAGCCGACGCTCATCAAGCTGTCCTACGCCTACGAGCAGACGACCAAGCATCGCCGGCCCCCGAAAACTACCCCACCGCTGCGGTGATTCATGAAATCAAGGTCGGCTATCTTCGAGACGGGGGCCACCTTATGCTTGGGGCGATATGCGGTCGGCACGAGCCACTATTGCGACCCCTAACCCTAGCCAAGGGGCTGCGCCCCTTGAAATGCCTGCGGGATTTGAGGAGTCAGGAGACAGGAGCGAGAAGGGTGGTGGTGGCTGCGCCGCGACATTTGGTCTCGCAATCTGAAAGATAAATTCTCAGACTGAACGGAGTAGAATCTAACAAACTTCGACAGAAGCGACACGGTATCGACTCGCTTCAAAACGAGGCGCTCGCAATAGGCGCCCACTCCAAGCGTCGCGGGCGTTAGGCTAGGCTCTTATCGCTACCGGAACGACAAAACGTTGTCGATGTTCGGTAACTCCCGATGTTCCATATGATTACGGACCGCCTGCGCGCGGTCCGTATAATCGTTTGTCGGAAACGGTCGGGCAAGAACGAGCTACGCTCAACTGCCCGAAGGGCCACGTCTTCCGGGCGAAGTCCCGGACGCCACCTAGGCACTAACCTGTCAGAAGTGAGGATTTTGTTCGCGTTCTAGATCAGATCTAGAGCAAGAAAATCTCACCGCAGAGGCGCAGAGCACGCGGAGAAGAAAAAGTATCCCTAGCCTCGGGTTCAACGAAATCTCGGATTTTCCTCTGCGTGCTCCGCGCCTCTGCGGTTCAAACGCTTTCAGGTTTTACCGGGCTAGCGCTAGAGAGCACGCACGTTTTTGTATTCTACCCTCTATTGCATGAGCATGAGGCCTTTGAGCTCGCTCATGAGCGGCTTCGATAGCCGGGGCAACGGTCGAGCTGGTACTTCCTCTTCGCGGAAGTTAAATGGAGCAACAAAGCTCTTGGAAGCAACGTCTATCGAGCTTTGGTCGAGAAATCTCGCAAAGTCGAGTGGGGCAGCGACCTGCGGCGTGAAGCTTACGCTTTGTTCAGCAAGAGCGGGTTCACCGCGGAGATGAAGCGGATCGCCGAGAACGACGGCGTGCTTCTATTTCATCAGGATCGGCTGGTCGGCAAGAGCTGATTAGCTCGACGTCCGGCCGCCACTTGCTTCGGTCAAAGCGTTGCGCACTTCCCAAAGCTCGGGGAAGAAACGGTAGCGTGTCGTCGAGGTCAAGTAACGGCTCCCCTCGGTGCCGCCCGTTCCGATCGCCCGGTCGCCAATCATCCGCTCGACCATGCGCACGTGGTCAGAGCGCCACGTGAGCATCTGGCGGTCGAGCTCGAGGCATGCTTCACTGAGAGCGAACAAGTCGAACTGCTTCCAGCGTTGCTGGTAGATCTCGACTAGGCTTAGCGGCTGGCGCTCGACGAGCTTCACGAAGGCTGCGTGAAGGGTAGTGGGGACCTCTTCCACGAGGCCCGGCCATTGCGCGCGCACACGTTTCTCATAAGCAACGCCTTCGGTCTCGCACAGGCCGCCCATCACTTCGATCTTTCGAAACTGCCGTGACTGCAAGCCGCTCGATTGCTTCAAATAGGGCCGGAACTCTTGAAAGTCGGCGGCGCTCATCATCTCCAATATGCCGAGCTGAGTGTCGAGCGTTTGAAAGATGCGGCCGAGGCGCTGGAGAAGCCACGTCGCTTGCCCGATGTCATCGCTTTCGAGCATGGTGATGATGCGCTCGAGATCGTGGATCACTTGAAGGAACCAGAGCTCGTAGCTCTGATGCATGATCACGAAGACAGACTCCTCTGGATGCGGCGAGACGAACTTCTGCGCTGTCAGAAGCTTCTCTAGCTGCAGATGCTCGATGTAGTTGAACTGCATATCTTCGGAGCTCGAATCGGTCATGTGGCCTCCTTGTTCTTGCGCAGCTTGTAGCGCTGTATCTTGCCTGTCGCGGTTTTTGGAAGCTCGTCGAGAAACTCCGTAAAGAGGTAGGTCCCGCGCTTTCAAGAGAAGGGGATGATGCCGCAGACGAGCCGCGCAAGGCAACCGTTTTCGCCAGGGGTGGGGGTGGCACTTGCGTAGCCAGCCTCGGTCGTGGAAGATCTACCTTGTACCGCTGTCGAAAGCGGTGCGAGGGGCGTCTTCGAGGAGGCTTGATGGGGAAGTTCGCTTTCGCTGTATTGGGAATCGCCTTTTTACGCCTAGGCGCCAGTTCGCCCGTCCAAGCTCAGGAGCTCTCCCCCGAAGCCGCGACCGCGATGGTCGAGGACTATTGCCTCATGTGCCACAGCGACGCGGCCATGACCGGCGGGCTGACGCTCGAGTCCTTCGACGCCGCCCATCCGGAGAAAAACGCCGAGACCGCGGAGAAGATGATCCACAAGCTGCGTACCCGGATGATGCCGCCGTCCTATGCCTCCCGACCGGATGATGCTGATGTCGAAGCGCTTCTCACCATGCTTGCAGCGAGCCTCGACGCGCGTTATATGGACAACCCCAACCCGGGGCGCCGCACGTTTCAAAGGCTCAACCGAGCGGAGTATCAGCGCTCCGTCAAAGACCTTCTCGCGATCGACGTCGACATCGATGCGCTCCTCCCAACAGATACGATAAGCCATAGCTTCGACAACATCGCCGACGTTCAGGGCATGTCGCCGACGGTTCTAGACAGCTATCTTCGCGCCGCAGAGAGGATTAGCCGCGAAGCGGTGGGGGACCCCAAAGCCACCCCGAGTGAGACGAGCTACAAAGTTCCGCGGACGGGGTCGCAACTGCGTCACGTCGAAGGCGCTCCCTTCGGCACGCGCGGCGGCATTTCCGTCGTCCACAACTTCCCCGCGGATGGAGACTACATCTTCAAGATAGAGCCACACACTTCTCCGCAGGGCTACTTGTATGGCAGGACGGCGAAGAACGAGCAAGTCGAGGTCTCGATAAACGGCAAGCGCCTCGCGCTCCTCGATATCGACCCGCTGATGAACGAAGAAGTGGACGGCGGATTGATCCTCGAATCTGTGCGGATTGCTGTCAAAGCCGGACCTCACCGCATCTCTGCCGCGTTTCTCAAGACGTCCGAGGGCCCCATCGACGACGTCATAGGACCCATTGAGCACACGCTCGCGGACAGCCATATCGGCATCGCTTATGGCATCACGACGCTGCCGCATCTCAGAGATTTCACCATCAGCGGGCCCTACGACGTCACGGGTGTTTCGGATACGCCGAGCCGGCGCCGGATCTTCACGTGCCGCCCCGTCTCGGCGGACGAGGAGCAAAGCTGCGCTACGGAGATCGTGACAGCGCTCGCGACCCGAGCGTACCGGCGGCCAGTCGACGATCTCGGACTCGAAGGGCTCATGAGCTTTTACGCGCGCGGCCGCGAGAGCGGCGATTTCGAGAGCGGTGTTCGTCTGGCGCTTCAAGCGATCCTCGCGAGCCCGAGCTTCGTGTTCCGTTTCGAAGAGCTGCCCGAAACGGTAGCACTCGGCGAGCACTACCAGGTAAGCGATCTGGACCTGGCGTCGCGCCTGTCCTTTTTCCTTTGGGCAACGGCGCCCGATGAAGAGCTCGTGCGCCTCGCCGCCTCTGGGCAGCTTTCAGACCCGGTGATTCGGAAACAGCAAGTGCGCCGGATGATTGCGGATCCGCGCTCGGAAGCGCTCTCGACCCGATTCGCTTCCCAGTGGCTGAGGCTCCAGGACCTCGCGAAGCTGAACCCCGACGCATTGCGCTATCCGCTCTACGACGCGCGGCTCGCGGTCGCCATGAAGCGCGAGACTGAGCTCTTCTTCGACAACCTGGTCCGCGAAGACCGGAGCGTTCTCGAGCTCTTGACGGCCGACTACACCTTTGTCAACGAGCGCCTCGCCAAGCATTACGAGATCCCGAACGTTACCGGTGCCACCTTTCGGCGCGTCCCGCTTGATGGCATCAATGAGAACCGACGCGGTATCTTCGGTCATGGCAGCATACTCGCGCTCACTTCGGTGGCGAATCGCACCTCTCCGGTACAGCGCGGCAAGTGGGTGATGGAAGTGCTTCTCGGATCGCCGCCGCCAGCGCCGCCGCCCAACGTGCCAGCTCTCGAGGAGACGAGCGCTATCGCCGAGGATCGCGTGCTGTCGATCCGCGAGCGCATGGAGATGCATCGCAAAAACCCCGCATGCAATTCCTGCCATGCGGTCATCGACCCGATTGGGCTCGCGCTCGAGAACTTCGACGTTACCGGCGCGTGGCGGCTCAAAGATGCAGGCGTTCCCATCGACGCTTCGGGCGAGCTTTATGACGGAAGCCAGATCGACGGCCCGCTCGGGTTGCGCGACGCGATCTTGAACCGCTCGGACGCCTTTGTCGCCACCTTCACCGAAAACCTTTTGACCTATGCGCTGGGCCGCCGGGTCGAGTATTACGACATGCCCGTGGTGCGCATGATTGCGCGCGACGCCGCCGCAAACGAGTACCGGATGTCGTCTTTCATTCTCGGAATCGTGGAAAGCCCGCCATTTCGGATGGGGACAGCGGACCGCGCGCTGAGTGAGACCGACGCCGCGCCTGCGGATGGCGCCAACCAGGAGAATTAGTCCGATGTACATAACGAACAAGCACTTGTCCCGTCGCGCCGTGCTTCGCGGTGTGGGCGCGACGGTCGCCCTCCCGTTCCTCGAAGCCATGGTGCCCGCGCGCAAAGCCTGGGCCGCGTCAGGAACGGATCACACGCGGCTCGTCTGCATCGAGATGGTGCATGGGGCCGCCGGTAGCAACGCCATTGGGATCGAGAAGAACCTGTGGTCGCCGGCGGCCGAAGGCAGTGACTTCGACCTCACGCCGAGCAGCTTGAGCCCTCTCGAGCCTTACAGAAAATACTTGACCATCGTCAGCAATACCGATTCCCGCATGGCCGAAGCCTTCTCCCCGCCGGAAATCGGCGGGGATCACTTTCGCACGAGCGCGGTGTTCCTGACCCAGCAACATCCGAAGCAGACGGAAGGCTCCGACGTTATTGCCGGGACGTCTCTCGATCAGCTCTACGCGCAGCGCTTCGGTCAGGACACGCCCATCCCGTCGATGCAGCTTTGTATCGAGAACATCGACCAGTCGGGCGGGTGCTCTTACGGCTATGCATGCGTTTATGCCGACACCATCAGCTGGGCGTCGCCGACAGAACCGCTTCCCATGATCCGGGATCCCCGCTTGGCGTTCGATCAATTGTTCGGCTCGGGCGGGACGGAAGAAGAGCGCGCCGCGCGGCGCGAGGCGAATCGCAGTATTCTCGATTGGCTGCCCGATGAGATCGCGCGGCTCGAAAGACGCCTCGGCGCGGCCGATCGCGTGCGACTCGCGAGCTATCTCGACGACGTGCGAGAGATCGAACGTCGGATCCAGAAAACCGAAGAGCGCAACGCGAGCGGCGAGGCGCGGGAGCTCCCCGAAGCCCCCGTGGGCGTTCCCGATTCTTTTGAAGAGCACGTGAAGCTCATGTTCGATTTACAAGCGCTCGCCTTCATGGCGGACATGACCCGCGTGTTCTCGTTCAAGCTGAGCCGGGATGTCTCCGGCCGCGTGTTTCCCGAAAGCGGCGTGATGACGGGGTTTCACAACGCCTCCCATCACCGCGGCCGTGAGAAGAACGTCCTCGAATACGCCAAGATCAACCGTTACCACGTAAGTCTCATTCCCTACTTTCTGGACAAGCTCATCAGCATCCAGGAAGGTGAGAGCAACATGCTCGACAAGACGATGATTCTCTACGGCTCCTCGATGGGCGATTCGAACTTGCACAACCATAAACGGTGTCCGATTTTCCTGGCGGGCCACGCTAACGGCCAGCTCACCGGCAATCTACACATCAAGGCGGCGGACGGAACACCCATGGCCAACATGATGTTGCCGATGCTTCACAAGCTCGGCCTCGATTTGGAAAGCTTTGGTGACAGCACCGGGTCGCTTGATTTAACCTCCGGCGCGACGGCGGCGACGACGCTTTAAGGGAAAGACGATGCAAGCTCTTCTTCGATTGAGCGCTTTCACGGCGCTTTGCGCTTTGCTCATCGCGGCCGCGCCCATCGATCTCACGTCTCCCGTGGCCGACGCGGTCATGCTGGGCGAGCGTGAGTCCGTACGCTCTCTGCTGCGCCAGGGCGGCGACGTCAACGCGGCCCAGGGAGACGGCATGACGGCGCTTCATTGGGCGGCGGTGAAATCTGACGTCGAGATGGCCGAGATGCTCCTTTACGCCGGGGCCAACGTGAAGGCGACCACGAGACTCGGCGCTTACACGCCGTTGTTCCTCGCCGCCAAAAGCGGGCATCCCGCGATGATCGAGGCGCTTGTCGCAGCTCGAGCCGACGTGAACGCGGCCACGTCCACAGGTGCGACGCCTCTCATGCTGGCCGCCGCCTCCGGAAGCGTCGAGGCGGTGACGCTTCTTTCGGATGAAGGCGCCGACGTGAACGCAACAGAGTCGAAGCGCAACCAGACGGCGTTGATGTTCGCCGCCTCCTATGGACGCGCCGGCGTCATCGAAGTGCTCGTCGAGCGGGGCGCGGATGTCGCCGCGGCGACGAGCCTTTTGGACATCCCCACGCTCGAGAAGGAAGACCGCGCAGCGCTTCGGGCCAAGCTGCAGAAGCAGCGCGAAGCACGTGAGAAAGCGGCGGCGGCCGACGAGCCGAAGACCGCGAAGGTCGAAAAAAAACGCGGTCCGAGTTTTTTCTCGAAACTGTTCGGCTGGATGAAGCCTGGGAAAAGCCAGAAGGCGCCACAGCGCCGGCCACGGAGAAGCTATGGCGAGCTCGTCGGCATCCAAGGCGGCTTGACCTCGTTGCTGCTCGCCGCGCGTCAGGGCCACGTCGAGGCCGTCGAAGCGCTCCTCGACGCGGGTGCCGATATCGACCAATTGAGCGAAGGCACCAAGACGAGCGCCATGCTCATCGCTACGATGAACGGGCGCTATGATCTCGCGAAGGTCTTGCTCGATCGAGGAGCCGATCCGAACCTCGGAAACGAACCGGCCGGTGTCACGCCGCTCTACGCTGCCATCAATATTTGGTACGCACCGCATACGAGCTACCCTCAGCCCACCGCACAGTTTCAGCAGGCGTTGACGCATTTGGAGCTCTTGAAAGCTCTTCTCGAAGACGGCGCCGACCCGAACGTTCGCTTGAAGAAGAAGATATGGTTCAGCGCCTACAACTTCGATCAGTCGGGGCTCGACGAGACGGGCGCGACACCATTTTGGCGTGCGGCCTATGCGAGCGACGTCGCGGCCATGCGTCTTTTGAAGGACCACGGCGCCGATCCTGGAATCCGTACCAAGAAGCCACCCGAGCGGCCGCGCGTGGCTGACGAGCAAGCCCGGGATATCAAGGATATCTCGGCTCTCCCGCCCATCCCCGAAGGCGGGCCGGCGATTGCGCCCATCCACGCCGCATCAGGCGCCGGATACGGGGAGGGTTTCGCCGCGAACGAGCATCGCAACCATCCGGCGGGTTTCTTGGCCGGGGTTCGGTTTCTCGTCGAAGCGTGTGGCGCGGACGTCAACGCGCGCGACCATGAGGGGAATACGGCGCTTCACAACGCCGCCGCACGAGGAGATGTGGCGCTCATCGAGTATCTGGTCTCGAAAGGCGGCGACGTGACCGCGGTGAACCGCGAGGGTAACACCACCGCCGACATGGCGAACGGGCCGGTGCAGCGCATCCAGCCCTTCCCGGAAGCGATCGCACTTCTGACGAGCCTTGGCGCCGTTAACAATAACAAGTGCGTCTCCTGCTAGCCCCGCTCGCATGAAATTCGAGACGCTAGCGGTGCGCGCGGGCGCCGAGCCCGACGTCGAGACCGGGGCTTTAGCACCGCCCATCCACCTGTCGACCACCTTCGAGCACGGCCCCGCAGCTGAAACGCCCAAGGGCTACATCTATGTTCGAGAGAACAACCCGACGCAAGTCAGGCTTCAGGAAGCGCTTGCCGCGCTCGAAGGCGGCGAGGAGGCCATGGCCTTCGCCTCGGGCATCGGGGCGGGAGCCGCGTTCCTGCAAGCCCTTCCCCCGGAAAGTCACGTGATCTTTGCGGACGACATCTATTACGACTTCCGCACGATTGCGACGGAGTTCTTTCCGGGTTGGAACAAGACGGCTTCGATGGTGGATTTGAGCCACCCGAAGAATCTCGAATCCGAGCTACGCGACGAGACCAAGCTCGTGTGGCTAGAGACCCCGTCGAACCCGCTTCTGAAAGTCGTGGATATCGAAGCGGTTGCCGCGATCGCGCACCGGGCCGGCGCGAAAGTGCTCGTCGACAGTACTTTCGCAACGCCCGCCCTCCAGAGACCCCTCACGCTTGGCGCCGATGCCGTGCTGCAGTCGACGACGAAATATCTCGGCGGTCATAGCGATGTACAAGGTGGCGCCATCATCGTCAAGAAGCGCGACGAGCACCTGAAGCAGATGCACCTCGTCCGCAAGGTGTTGGGCGCGGTCGCCTCGCCTTTCAACTCGTGGCTCGTCCTTCGCGGCATCCGCTCACTCGCGGTGCGGGTGGAGCGGCAAGCGGCCACGGCCCTGACTCTCGCGCGGGCGCTCGACGAGCACCCACACGTCACGACGGTGCACTACCCCGGACTTGCTGGACACCCCGGACACGAGGTCGCATCGCGCCAGATGAGTGCTTTTGGCGGCATCCTGTCCTTCGAAGTCGCCAGTGACGAAATCGATGGCGGCGAGGCGGCAGCCATCGCAGTCGCTTCGCGTTTGAAGCTCATTGTCAACGCGACGAGCCTTGGGGGAGTCGAAACGATTCTCGAGCATCGGTACACGAGCGAAGGTCCGACCTCTCAAGCGCCGGCCGGCCTCCTCCGGATGTCCGTCGGTCTCGAGGACGCCGGCGACCTGCTCGATGACTTGCGCCAAGCGCTCGACGGATAGCTCGAAATAAATGACCGGCGCGTGGCGGTCCGCGCCCCGTTTCCCGTATTAGAATAGCGAAGGAGAAACCCAAAATGGCAGTCTCACTTCCCAAAGCGCCGGCCGTGGATCGCGAAAGTTTGCGGGACGCGATCCGCGATGAGTACAAAATCGTGGCGCAGGACCCCGATCAGGGCTTCCACTTTCACACCGGCAGGCGTCTCGCTGGAATCCTCGGTTATGACGAGGGCCTTCTCGACGGCGTGCCCGAGCGGGCCATCGAATCGTTTGCCGGAACCGGCAATCCTTTCAGCATGGGTGCGCTCGAGCCGGGCGAGTACGTCGTGGATGTAGGAAGCGGCGCCGGCATCGACAGCCTCATTGCCGCGCGCATGGTTGGTCCGGACGGTCGCGTGGTGGGTATCGACATGACCGAGCCCATGCTCGACAAAGCGATGGGCGCAAAAGCCGAATCCGGCCTCGACAACGTAGAGTTCCGCAAGGGCTACGGAGAGGAGCTGCCGGTGACTGATGGCTGGGCCGACGTCGTTATCTCGAACGGAGTCTTCAATCTCATACCCGACAAGCTCGGCGCGTTGAGAGAAATGGCCCGGGTCCTCAAGCCCGGCGGCCGGCTGCAGCTCGCAGATATTCTCGTCAATAAACCCGTTAACGAGAAAGCGAAGGAAAAAATCGAGCTCTGGACCGGGTGAATCGCCGGCGCTCTGCTGGAAGCAGAGCTCGAGGCGGCGGTCGCTGCGACGGGATTTGAAGGATTCGAGATTACTTGGCGCGCCGAGGTCTTCGCCGACGCACCACAGCAATCGAGCGCAAGTAACTTTGGAACGGTCGGGATCAACTTCCGCGCGAAGAAAGGAGCTTGATTACCTCGCTTCTCAGGCGCGCGCCTTCATCGAGTGTCATTCTCAAAATACTTCTCGACGATCCACGCGGGTTGCCATGGATCCGGCTCTCGCACGATGCCTGAAAGGTCTACGTCCATCGGTATCGGATTTTCCACGGTGAGCGGCTGCGAATCAGAGAGTCTCTCCTGCCACTCTCGCAAAAGCGCCGTCATGTCCTCGATGCGCGTCTCGTGAGACGGATTGGACGCGAGGTTGGTCGTCTCGTCCGCATCGGCGCCGAGATCGAACAGTTGAGTGAAGCCGAGCTGGGGATAAAGGATGAGCTTGTAGCGCTCATCGCGAACCGAGCGCATAACGTCGGTGAAGGCGAGGAAGAGCGAATCGCGTACTTCCGAGGTCTCGCCGTTCCAGATGGCGGAGAGATCCTCGCCGTCGAGCTCTGCCGGCGGTGAAATTCCAAGCAGAGAAGCTACCGTTGGGAAAATGTCCAACAAGTAGGTCAGGGATCGAGACTCACCATTGGGGATACCCGGACCCACGAAAATCAAAGGGCTTTTCTGGCTGTGCTCGTAGACGTTTTGCTTTCCTAAGAGCCCATGACTGCCCATCGCAAGACCGTGGTCGGCCGCGTAGATCACGATGGTGTTGTCGCGGTAGCCCGAGCGCTCGAGCGCGTCCATGATCTTTCCGACCTGCTCGTCGAGGTGCGTCACCATTCCGTAATACTCGGCTAGTTGCTCGGCAATGGTCTCTTCGGTCCGCGGCCAGGGCGCAAGAATCTCGTCTCTGACGGTCATCCACTCACCGAGATTGAAAGGGTGCTGCGGAAGAAAATTCGCAGGAAGAGGCGGTCGAGAAGCGTAGTACTTTTCACGGAACGCGACCGGTGGCTGGCGTGGGTCGTGAGGAGCGGTAAAGGCGACGTAAGCGTAAAACGGCTTGTCACCCTCATGGCTTTCCAAGAACTCGATCGCGGCGGCAGAGAACATTTCGCTCGAGAATCCGCTTCCGACGCGCTCGTTCACGAGCACACCGTCCGCGGACAAATCGAACAGCGGCACTTGGATGTGGTCGGACATGCCGCCGAAGAAGATGTTCTTCCCTTTCTCGAATCCTCGAAGCCACGACTCTTGCCCGTTGTGCCACTTGCCCGTCGCAAAGGTCGTATAGCCGTGCTCGCGTAATTGCTCGGGCATCGTTTTCGTGCCGCTCAGGTCGTTGGGGATTCGAAAATAGGCGAGGCCGCTATGGATCATCGCACGGCTCGGCATGCACACGGCTCCGCTATTGCCGCCCATGTTGTAGTTCGAGCGGAAGCTGTAGCCTTCGGCGACCAGTTGATCGATGTTCGGGGTTTCTATGTCGGGATTGCCCCAGGCGTGGATCGTGTCGGCGCGTTGATCGTCGGCAAGAAGAAACAACACGTTGGGCTGCCGGATTGGCGGTTCCTGGCCGCACGCGGTGATCGTTACGAGACCCAGCAAACCGCCAAGTAGAAAGATAGGACGCACGGCGTCGGAGTATAGCTTATCCAGCAGTCCCCTCATCATTTGCATTCGTTCCGAAGCGCGCATAGGCTCCTTATCGTTCTGTCTCGATTTCCTCGGAGGAATCTATGCGCGCAAAGCTCGTGACCGTGTTGTCAACTGTCGTCTTCGGTGTCCTGTGCGGCACGACGGCCGTTGCTCAAAGTCTCGACCAGGCAGAGAGTCAGCCGGAGAACTGGCTGACCTATGGCGGTACGTATAACTCTTGGCGGTACAGCCCGCTCGATCAGATCGATCGATCCAACGTGAAGCGCATGAAAGTCGCCTGGGCCTTTCAGCTCGGCGCGGTCGACATGGGCTTTCAAGCGACACCGCTCGTCGCGGACGGTGTTGTCTACGTCATCGGACCGAAGAACCGCGTCTTCGCGCTCGATGGGGCGACCGGAGAAAGACGCTGGCACTACTTCCACGAGATTCCGGAAGGCCACAGCGTTTATGGAAATCAAAACCGAGGTGTGGCCCTCGGGCACGGGAACGTCTATCTCGGAACAGCTGACAACTACGTCGTCGCTCTCGATGCGACGACAGGCGAGGTGGCGTGGAAAGTCAATGTGGAAGACAGCGCGTATTTCGGATGCAATATTACCGGAGCGCCTATCGTCATCAAGGACATGGTCATCGTGGGCTCCACGGGAGGCGACTCCGCACATCGTGGTCATATCGTGGCCTTCGACGCGAGAACCGGAAAACTCCGTTGGCGCTTCAACACCATCCCCGGGCCGGGGGAGCCCGGCAACGAGACCTGGGAGGGCGATAGCTGGAAGTATGGTGGCGGCGCCGCGTGGATGACGGGCTCCTACGACCCCGAGCTCGATCTCTTGTACTGGGGCATTGGCAATCCCGCGGCGGATCTCTATGGCGAAGCCCGCAAAGGTGAGAATCTCTACACGGACTGCATTGTCGCGATCGATCCGGATACTGGGGAAGTGGTTTGGTATTTTCAAGAGATCCCTCACGACCTCTGGGATTACGACAGCGCCTATGAAGCCATCCTCATCGACGCCGTTCTCGATGGCCGCGAGCGCAAGCTCCTCATCCATCCCAACAAAGGCGGCTACATGTATGTCCTCGATCGCACGAACGGCGAGTTCCTGACAGCCTGGGCCTTCTCGGACTCGATCAACTGGACGACGGGTCTCGACGAGAAAGGGGTCCCGCAGAACCGCCGCGAGCCGGTCCTGAATACAGAGACGCTCATCTGCCCGAACGCAGCGGGGGCGCGCAGCTGGAATCAAGCTTCGTATCATCCAAACACCGGATTGCTCTACAACGTCGGCATCGAGTGGTGCTCGATGGTGATTGCGCGCAAGCAAGATCCTAAGATGGGCCAGTCGTTTCTCGGCGGCGAGTTCGGACGCGTCCTGCCGCCTCCTGGAGAAGTGATCTCTTCACGTCTCGTGGCGCATGATCCCATCACGGGTGAGCGGAAGTGGGTGCGCTCATCGAAATATCCGTTGCTCGCATCGATCCTTTCGACCGGCGGGAACCTAGTGTTCTACGGAGACCCCGAAGGCAAGTTCTACGCTCTCGACGCCGAGACTGGAGACGAGCTCTTTCGCTTTAATACGGGCGCCGGACATCGAGGCTCACCCATCTCTTACGCTGTTGACGGCAAGCAATACGTCGCGACACCGTCGGGATGGGGGTCGCTCGTCAGCGACTATTTTCCGGCGATCTGGCCGGAAGCCGCGGGATTCACCGCGGGCGCGACACTCTTCGTTTTTACCGTTGACGAGGAGTGACATTGCGGTTCATGGTTGGTGTCGTTCTCGCGACTGCCTGGGCGGGGTTAGCCGCCGGGCAGAATAGCGGGCTCGCCTCCGAAGGGCGCGCTCTGTTTCCCCGATACTGCTCCATTCCTTACTGTCACGGCAGCGAAGGCGGGGAGGGACGGGCTCCAACGCTCCGAGGCCGGACACGGGATCCCGGCGCGCTCCGCGACATCGTCGTGAACGGGATTCCGGACACCTCCATGCCGGACTTTGGAGAGCGGCTCACGGAAAACGAAGTCGATGCGGTTGTGGCCTACGTGTTGTCCATCTCCATCGCCCCCCCTCCCGAGGCTGGCGCATCCGTGCCGTCGCGGGAGGCAAAGCCGGTCTCGGTCGACATCGAAAGCTTGCCGGCTAGCCTCGTCGGGGTTCCGGAACGAGGCGCCACGCTTTTTTTCGAAGCGTCCGGCGAGCGTGGATGCACCGGGTGTCATCATATGGGCCGAGGCGATGGAGTCGGACCCGACCTTTCGGCGGCGAAGGAGCAGGACCCTCGGGCACTGCTTCGCGACATCTTGTTCCCAGACGCTGAAGACGCCGACAGATCTGCGTTCTTCACGATAGAGCTGAAGGACGGTGAGCACATCCGGGGCATCGTTCAGGAAGAGTCGGAGACGGCCGTGCGCTTGCACGATCTCTCGACCAGGCCGCCGGTGCTGCGGCGGATCGCGAAAGAGAGCATCGCCAAGATGGAGCCGGTGCCCGGCTCTCCCATGCCCAAGAACTTTGGCGAGCTCTATACTTGGAAGGAGCTTCTGGACATCCTAGCTTTTCTTCAGGGGCGCGCCGTGAGCTACCCCGAGCTACATTGATTTTCTGGTTTTCAGGGAGCGCGTTCGAGCTCAGGCGAGTCGCTCGATAGCTTCGCCGAGATCGACCTTCATCTTCTCGACATCCTCGAGCCCGATGCTGAGCCGGATAATGGTTCGGTGGTGATAGCGGAAGGGTAGGACGCGATCGGTAATGTTCTCCGCTTTGATGAGACTCTGAAACCCGCCCCAGCTCAAGCCAAGAGCAAAGATGTTCATGGGGTCGAGGAACGCCGAAAGCTCCTCCCGGGTGGGATCCTTCTTCAAGATAAACCCAAACACACCCGAGGCACCTGTCAAGTCGCGCCGCCAAAGATGGTGTTCCGGATGCGTGTCGAGAGCCGGATAGATCACGGTCTCGACGGCCGCGTTCTCCTCGAGCCACTTGGCGATCTCGAGCGCCGAAGCTTGGTGGCGAGCCATCCGGACGGACAACGTGCGCAGGCCTTTCAAGGCCGAGTAGCACGATTCCGGAGCGGCAAAGCGTTCGGTGGATTCGTAAAAGTCTTCTAGTGTCGCGAAATGTGCCTCGTTCGTCGTGATCGTACCGAGGAGCGCATCCGAATGACCGGCAATGTATTTGCTTCCGGAATGTATAGACACATCCACGCCGTGCTCGAACGGCTTGAAAAAAAGAGGTGTCGCCCAGGTGTTGTCGATAACGGTGACGATGCCCTTCGCCCGCGCGACCTCGACCACGCCGGGAACGTCTTGAATCTCGAAGGTGTTCGAGCCGGGGGATTCCAGATAAATGAGCTTGGTGTTTGGTTTGATGAAGCGTTCAATATCGGCGCCTATGGTCGGGGGTATGTAATCGACGGCGACATGATATTTCGCGAGCACGCGGTCGCAGAACGAACGCGTCGGTCCGTAGATGTTGTCGCATACGACGATGTGGTCGCCGCTTCGTGTGAAGGCCATGAGCACGACGCCGATAGCATCGAACCCGGAGTGGCAGACGCGGCAAGCGTAGCCGCCTTCGAGCGCGGCCAGAGTTTTCTCGAGCTCGAGCTGCACCGGCGAGCCGAAAGTGCCGTATAGCTTGCCGTGATAGGGCGCTTGGTCGGCTTCGAGGAAGGATTCGTAGGTTTCGTAGAGAACCGTAGACGCTCGATGGATCGGAGGATTGATCGTCCGGAAAGGGTCGCGCTTGGACTCAGCCATTCGCGGTGGAGCTCCTCATTCCACCAACAAAAGAGTAAGCGTCGAAACATCCTTCACATAGATGCGGCTGCCGGAGATCGTCGGCTGCGCCCAGGTCGCGCTAGAGGCGACTTCGTAGCGTTGCACGACCTCGAACGCCTTTCGACTCGCGCGCAGGATGACGAGCTCACCATCGTCCTCGAGCGAGAAAATCGTGTTCGCTGCTCGGACGATAGCGGCGTTTTCCGCTTGGCGTGGGTCGCTCTTCCAAAGCACTTCGCCGTTATCGAGGTCGAGCCCAAAATACTGCCCGCTGTTCAAGTGGGAGAGCCCGTACAACACGCCTTCGACGACGACACCGTTGGTCATGTGCAACGAGACTTCGTCGGTGTGCCAAACGTTCTCGGTTCGAAACGCCTCCCCTCGCCGCACGACATGAAAAGCGGTAATGCCATTGGCCCGGCCCGCTTCTATCACCATATTCTTGTAGAGAATCGGGGTTTGCGAAGTCGTCGTGCTCGGTGTCGTATAGGGGCGCCGCCACAAGAGCTCGCCCGTCTCCCGCGCCACGCCGATGAAATTCTCTTGGGTGAACGTCACGACTTGCCGCGTGCCCGCAAGCTCGAACACCATGGGCGATCCGTAGGCCGGCCCGTCTCCGTCCCAGCTCCATCGCACGCTGCCGGTAGCGACGTCGAAGGCCGTGAGTGCGCCATCGTCGTGGCCGCCGATATGCACGATGACGACATCGCCATCGACGATCGGAGACGTCGCCGTGTGGTAAAGAGGCTGGACTCGAGGCGACGGGTTCTGCCACAGCTGCCGGCCGGTCTCAGCGTCGAAGGCGGTGACCAAGCCGGTCATGCCCAAAGTAAACAGCCGGCCGTCGGCGAATACGGGGGTCGACTTGGGACCGGGGCCGTGGCGCCTCGCCGCCGACATCACTTCGAAGGGCGCCGGGTAGGGTGCGGACCAAAGGACTTTTCCCGAATCGGCTTCGAGCGCCAACAGAACTTCGTTCTCTTCCTGACGGGTGTACATGTAGATCCGCTCGCCGACCAAGATCGGTGCGGCGTAGCCGAAGCCGACTTCCACCTTGAAGCGCTCGCTCAGCCTATCGGGCCACGACGCAGGCTCGCGAAAAGACGCCGCGGCACCGTCGCGGTTCGGGCCTCTCCACTGAGGCCAATCGCGGGCATCAGCCTTTGGGGACGGCGCGACCAATCCCAAAACAAAGATGCCCAACAGAACGTTTTGACGCTTCACTGCCATGAGCCCTCTATCGTCAGCTGTTTGATTTGGGTCAAGAACGCATGCCCACGGGGATCGCTCGAGCGGCTCGTATCCGAGATCTCCGCGAGCAAGCGCCGCTGCTCGCTGCGGTCGAGCTCGTTGAACTTACGTTGTCGCGACGAGAAGACATAGGACTCGAGCCAAGAGAGTCCGTCGCTGAATGCGTTTTGTACACGCGGCTCCGCTCGGCTGAGGGCTAGATCGATGTACTCGTGCGCGGCTCGGTCGCGCCTCCCCGGCCTATCGGTCCGTGGGAGAACGCACTCGGACAGACGCGCGACCGTCTCGACATCTTTAGGGTCGAGAAATCGCGGCTGCCACGACGCGTGCACCGCTGCGGGAGCCCACGGATCCCGCGGCAGGACGGGAGGAATCAGAGGAAATGCGGCCGCAGAGCCGATAATGCGCAGCGCGGCGCGCCGGCTGATACTAGAGCTCGGTCGTTCTCTATCGGATGGCATTCTTGGCCTCCCAGGCACGCTTAGCTTTGATCGCAGGCAATATAGGCGTCGATGACCGCTCGCTCGCCGGCTTTTCCCGGCATCGAGTTGCCGTGCTCCATCCCCACGACACCTCGATAACCTTTCCTTTTGAGATGCCGAAAAACGTTGTGATAGTTGATCTCGCCCGTTGTCGGTTCTTTACGACCTGGATTATCTCCAACTTGAATATATGCGATCTCGTCCCACGCCTTGTCCATATTCGGGATCAAATTCCCCTCCGTGATCTGCTGATGGTAAAGGTCGTCCAAGATCTTACACGACGAGCTCCCGACTGCACGACAGATCTGATACGCCTGGGGAATCCCCGTCAAGAACACCCCCGCGTGGTCTGTCCAGTGATTCAGCGGCTCTAGCACCATCGTCAGGCCGGCCGGCTCGCACAGCTCGGCGGCCCGCTTCAAGTTGTCGATCACGTTGGCGGTTTGATATTCCCATGCGAGGCCGCGGTCATACTCTCCGGGCACGACAGTGCACCATTTGGCGTTCACGCGTTTTTGGACTTCGATCGCCTTTTCGATGTCGCCGCGGATGCGAGCACGAGCTTCCGCCGCATCGGAGGCAAACGAGATTTCGCCCCACCCCGTATGCGCCACGAAGACACCCATCCGCATGCCGAGCCGCTCGAGCTCGCTACCTATCCGCTCCTGCACCGCGATGTCCCGGGTGGGCATCTCGTTGTCCTCGAGGGAACGAAACCCCTCGTCATGCATGAAACGCAGTTGATCGACCAGGTCGTCTCCCGCGTGATGACGAAACATCCCGAAATGCGGCGCGTAGTCGAGGCCGAACGGCGTCCCCTGCGCAGACGGCACGAGGCCCATGCATGCGCCGGCAGCGCTCATTTGTAGAAACTTTCTTCGATTCACAGCACCTTCGTATCAGCCCTGAGGGCCGCGGTCAACTTGCATGCCATTGAGCATGCGCGATCTGCGGCACATAGACACCGTCATCAACGGCGCTCGTGCTGGATATCGTAGAGCTCGGCAAGACTGCGTGCGGCACCCTCGAAGCGCGGGTCCGTCGTGACATCCCGAACGCGCGCGCCGTCCACCCAAATCTCACGGTCGTCGCGAAGACCTTCAAGAAACTGCTTTCCCGTACGGCAAGATCGACAAGATTCCGTGGTCGATGGTGAGCTCCTGACATATAGGCATCCTCGTTCTTTTTAGAAAGGCCTCTCGGTTCGCAGGTTTCGTCAGCGTCACTGCAAGCTTGCTCAGCCTATAGCCCTGCTGTGAGCGCTCACCAGTAAAGACGTGGGTACCAGGAAGGTCCGCCATAAACGCACACCATTATCGTTGTTATCGCGAAGCCGTCAAAGCGCGTCTCGTGTTATAAGGACGGACTAGTCCCCATTAGACTCTCGGAGCCCCGCATGAAGACAGTCATGACGCCGGCACTCTTGCTCGTCGCACTCTTGCTCGTCCCGGGCCTTCATGCTCAGACGACGCACCGCCCGACGCCGGAACAGCGACTCTTCGAATGGACCGATCTGCAGTTCTCGAAAAGCGTCTATCAGCGCCGGCGTGACAGGATGATCGCCCGCCTGCGGCAATCTGGAGGGGGCATCCTGCTCGTGCCGGCTCGCTACGGCGTCTCGGACGGTTTCACGTTTCGTCAGTCGGACGACTTCCTCTACCTCACCGGGCTCGAGCTACCAGACGCCGTGCTCGTCCTCGATGCCGACGCACAAACGGTGGTCGTCTTCAGCCCGCAGCGAGACGCACGTTACGCGAGCTCATCTAGGATGAACGACTTTCCTGGACGCCTTCTCGCGGCCGACCCGGACGTTTCGACGCGATCGGGGATCGCGACCTTTCGCTCCGTGTCCGAGCTTTCGACGGCCGTCGAGGCGTGGGCCACGCGAGGAAAGACGTTGCGCGTCAACTTGGGGCGACGAGGCCCAATTCCTGACGTCACATCCGACTTCATTGCCAAGTGGAGCGTGGAAGAAGCCCTCATCTTTCATTTACAGAGCACGTTTAAAGAAGCTTCGATTGCGAACGCTTTCGAAGATATGGCCCGGTTGCGCATGGTCCACGGCCCAGAAGAAATCGACGCGATGCGACGGGTGTGCGCGCTCACGATCCAAGCCATTCAGCACGCCGCGGGTTTCGTCCGGGACGGCATCGATGAGCGTGGGCTAGAGGCTGAGCTCGAGGCCGCCTATAAGCGCGGAGGTGCTCAGCGTCTGGCCTTTGCTTCGATCGTGAAGTCGGGCCCAAATTCGCTCTGGCCTTGGCGCATACTCGCGGCCAATCACGATCGCCGCAATCGCATCATGAACAACGGTGACCTCGTCATATTCGATGTGGGAACCGAGCTCGATTACTACGTGAGCGACGTCGGTCGCACGTTTCCTGTCTCGGGGAAATTCACCGCGCGGCAACGACGAGCTCTGGAAATGGCGACGGCTGTGTCCGACACGATCATCGCGGCCATCCGTCCGGGCGTGAGCTTTGCGGAGCTGAAAGACATTGCGGTCGCGAAAATCCCACCTGACGAGCGCCGCTACATGCAGGCGGGTGGCTTCTACGGACACCACATTGGGCTTTCGACAGGCGACCCGGCATTGGCCGACGTCCCCCTCGAAGCCGGAATGATTTTCACGGTGGAGCCGTGGTACTACAACCACGACGAGGAACTATCGGTGTTCGTGGAAGATGTCATCCTCGTCACCGAAGACGGACACGAGAACTTGACGGCCGCGCTTCCTCGCGACCCGGACGGGCTCGAAGCGATCACGGGGCACTAGTAGTACTAGCCAGTGCCATCGTCATCGGGGAGAGCATCTCCCGACGATCGGAAAGACCTCACGCGAGGAGGTCGCTTTTTTGTACCTCGAGGGTTTCTGCCCCTCGAGCCACGAGCGCGCCTACGATCCAGAGATTGATCGCGTTGAACAATAGACCGGCCGCGAAGGCTCCTCGATAAGCGCCCGTGGTGTCGAAGACCGCGCCTCCGAGCCAGCTACCGATAGCCATGCCGATGGCGCCAAAGAAATAGACGGTCGCGATCCGCCGACCCATGGATCCGAGAGGAAAATGCTGGCTGATGATGAGCGTGTAGCTCGGGATGATGCCCCCGAAGGCCAGGCCAAAGAGTGCCGAGAGCAGGTAGAGGCCAAAGAGGCTATCGACCGCAAGATACATGGCGAGAACCAAGGCCTGGCAGAGAGAGCCAATCCACAACACGCGGAGCCCGCCAACGCGATCGCCGACCGCGCCCCAGGCGATCCTGCTGAAGAAAGCACAGCCCAAGAGCACCGCGAGCATCTCCGAAGCCCTCGCTAACGGATAGCCGAGGTCGGTCGCATGGGAGACCAGGTGCACGATCGGCATGGCCATGGCCACGCAACAGCAGACGATCGCGATGCTGAGCAAGACAAGAACACTGCTTTGCTTTAGGCCGAGGACTCGAGCATCAGCCGCGCTCACTTCCCGCGTGTCTCCCTCGAGCGCTGGCGGCGCCGGACGTCGGAGCAAGAAACTCAAGGGAACCATGGTCACGAGAGCCACGAGCGCGTATACCCGGTACGCTTCTCGCCAGTTGGACCCTTCGATGAGGATCCGGAACGTGGAGGGCCAAAAAACGCCGGCGAGGGCTTGAGCGCTCGTAACCATGGCCACGGCCATGCCACGCCGGCGGTCGAACCAGCGCGCCGTGTTGGCGATGAGCGGCGAGAACAAAGCGGCGTTACCAAGCAGGCCGATCAAGACGCCGTGGGCCAGCAGAAAGACCCACCGATCCGTCGTGACGCTCGCCGTCAACGCACCCGCAACGATCATGAGAGAGCCAAGAAGCGCTGGCGTACCGACGCCCACACGATCCGACCATCGGCCGATGAAGATGCCACCGAGCCCCATTCCGAAAACGGTCATCGAATAAGCCATCGACGGCACCCATCGCAGCCCTCCGAAATCCTGAGCCACGAGCTTGAGACCGACGATAACGACGTAGTAGCCGCCAGCGCCAACCGTCATCAACAGAAGCGAGCCGACAACCACGACCCACCCATAGGGCCGCTCGATACTTTCCTGAGCGTCGATCACCGGACGGATGATAGTCGCCGTCCTTCGACTCTGTCGAGAAGAAAGCTATGCCTCGTCACTCATCCCGGAGGGCTATCAGGTGACTCACATTGGAGCAAGATGGAATAGTGTTCCGAGTTCAATCTTTGTTGTTGTTGCGGTGAGCACCCTTGAGGACTTAGATTCGGCCTATGAACCTTTCTCGCTGGCTCCATCGTATGCAGGTCGTCATCGGCAGCATTGCCATGGTCCTTTGTCTCGCCAAGCTGCCCGTGGCCGCGACCGACGACACCGGCAACTGGCCGCGTTTTCGAGGCCCCGAGTCGATGCCCGTCGCCAACCATCCGAACCTTCCGGAGCGATGGTCGACCACCGAGAACGTCGAGTGGGTCGCTCAGGTTCCGGGCGTAGGCTGGTCGTCGCCCATCGTCTGGGACGGAAAGATCTTTTTGACGGCCGCCACCAGCGAACAAGCGATGAAACAACCGTCTTTGGGGACTGATTTCAGCAACGAATACGTCGCTGAGCTGCGGGCGGAGGGGCTTTCCTCTGAAGAAACGAACGCGCGACTCTACGCCCGCGACCGAGAGATGCCTCACGAGATCGTGATTCGTCTGGTGCTCTATTGTTACGAGCTCGAGACGGGCAAGTTGTTGTGGGAGCGAGAGGTCTATCACGGCAATCCGCCCGGAGGACGACATCGCAAGAACAGCTTCGCGTCGGAGACGCCGGTTACCGATGGCGAGCGGATATACGTCTACTTTGGCCATCTCGGCCTTTACGCTTACGACTTCGAAGGCCGTGAAGTTTGGGCGACCCCGTTGAAGCTCTATCAGAAAGTCCGTGATTTCGGGACCGGGGCCTCTCCGGCATTGCACGGGAACAGCGTTTTTGTCTTGAACGACAACGAGGACCAAGGCTTCATCGCAGCCTTCGACAAGCGCACCGGAAAAGAGCTTTGGCGTACGGCTCGGGACGTTGGCGAGCGAAGGAAAACGGGTTGGGCGACCCCTTTCGTTTGGGAGAACGCACTACGCACCGAGCTCGTGACCGTCGGACCGGGCGCCGTCATCAGCTACGACCTCGACGGCTCCGAGCTCTGGCGCATGAAGCGCCTAGCGGTGGTCACCATCCAAAGTCCCTTTGCCTGGGACGGTCGTCTCTTCGTCACCTCGGGCAGCGCGGGCGGGCGAAACAAACCGATCGCAGCGATTCGTCCCGGAGGCTCGGGAGACATTACCCCGGCGGAGCGCGTGAACAAGAACGATCATGTCGTGTGGTTCAACCCGCTCGCCGGCGGCACCTACTTGCCGACGCCGCTCGTCTACGATCGTGCGCTCTATGTGCTCTACGCGAAAGGCATCTTCGCGCGCTACGACGTTGACACGGGCGAGCGCGTGTTCCGCGCGCGCATCGCTCCGGGTGCGGCAGCGTTCACGACTTCGCCCTGGGCCTATAACGGAAAGGTGTTCACCATGAGCGAGGAAGGGGACACCTTTGTGATTGAAGCCGGCGAAGAGTATCGGTTGCTGGGTGTCAATTCACTGAACGAGTGGGTGATGGCCACCCCGGCAATCGTCGGCGACCGGTTGTTGATCCGCACACAGCATCGTCTTTATTCCATCCGCAACCGATAGATCCCGTCGAAAGACGTCGTCCAGCTCGAGCCACCGTCCTCCGAGGTCTCCTAATGCTGTGTAATGGAACGGTACGCCGTCGCGGGCCTCTTTCCATTTCCCTTCGCTGACGAGCGCCCTGCGCGTCTTCAATCGATTGCGCTCGCCCAAGCGTCGCGGCAAGGACCATGGCGCAAAGGGCCATTCGCGTCAGTATGGTTCGTGATGGTTTCATCGGATCTCCCTTAGGCGCTAGAACCACTTGAATTTTCCCGCCGGTAAATCGGTCTTTTTGACGAAGCCCAGAACCTCCGTATAAAAGCTCAGGGCCTTTTGCTGGTCGTCCACAAACACAGTCGTTATTTTAATTCTCATCGCCTTTTGACTCCCTCACAGGTGTCGCTCGCCCTGCGATTTTTCGTGGGCGGCCTAACGCTTGAAATATTTCGTATGCCACCCTCGGCAGTCTCCCTCGAGTTGGCCCTTCGGTAGCCCTTTTGAGCGGGATTCTGGTACAGAGCACTTCGAGAAGCAAGCTCACTTCATCGGGCTTGCGCGACGGGTGAACAGGGATTTATTCTCGTTACCTATGCGGGTCCTTCGCCGACCGAGCCTCGAACCGCTTCGCCTCCTGCAGACGGTCCGCCGTATTGGAATTGTACTCACCTCCGTCCTGCTCGTCTTTCTACTCATCAGTGTCACTCTTCTCGCACTTGCGCCGCGTCGACTCGAGACGCCCGCACATATCTCGAGCACCGACGAGCTCACGGCCTTCTTCGAGCGTCTCGTCGCCACCGAAAACCCTCCCGGCCTATCGGTGGCCGTCGTGAAAGATGACGAGCTCGTCTATGAGCGCGCGTTCGGCTTCGCCAACGGCCCCGCAAGTATCGAGGCGACACCCAAATCGATCTATCGGTGGTGGTCTCTCACGAAGATTTTGACGGCGATGGCCATTTTTCAGCTTCACGAGCGAGGACGGCTCGACATAGAGGATGAGGTCCGCCGGTACTTGCCTTTTTTTCGAACCACGTTCCGTGGCGACGAGGCTCCTACGATACGACTGCGTCATCTCCTGAACCACAGCTCCGGGCTTCCCAACCTGAGACTCGAGGTGCTTCGCTGGATGCATCCCGAGGACGCCGAGGGAAACAACGCGAACGAGCTCATTGCCGAGAACTTCGAGCGCTTCTCGCGTCTCAGAGCGCCCCCCGGCCGCCGAGGCCACTATTCCAACTTCGGCTACTTGCTGCTCGGAGCCGTTGTGGAAAAAGTCTCGGGTCAGAGCTACGAGGACTACGTCGTCGAGAACATTCTGAACCCACTCGGGATGAACCTCACCGGTTTCACGATCGGCGATGCGATGCGACCTCACCTCGCGGCGGGCTGTCACCCACTCGTCAACTTTCAGACCATTTTTCTTCCGGCAATCCGCGATGTCGACGCCTACGTTCAGGAGTTCGAGAACGGTCGCATCTGGTTGGCGCCTTTTTATCTCGACGCGAACGCTTATGGTGGCGCCATGGGACCGGTGACGGACGCAACGAGGCTGCTTCGAGCCCTGCTCAATGAAGGAGAGCTCGAAGGCCGGTCCGTTCTCGCGCCCGAGACCGCGCGCATGATGTTGCAAGAAGGCCGGGTTCGCGCTGGGTCGAGCAGCGTCGCGCCCCCGTATTATCGGCGCGCAGGAATGGAGCACGGCTTGGGGTTTTGGGTCTTCCCCTCGCAACAGGGTGAGCGATACGAGCATACCGGCGCCGGTCTGGGTTTCGCGACGCTGTTTCGGATCTATCCGGAGGACCGCCTTGCGATAGCTCTTCTTGCGAACGGCACCTCACTCGACCGCGAAGGAATTGCCGACCGACTCTATGAGCTATTTCGGGACTAGTGCCGCTATCGTGTCGCCTGTCTAGCGTTTATGATGCGCGAGGGAGGTGCCCATTGCGCTTTTCATTCTTCCTGATCGCACTGTGCTTTTTGCAAAACTCGCCCGTCCTCGCGGACGGCGACAACACGATCTTCGAGCTAGGGGACTTCGCGTTCGAAAGCGGAGCGACGCTTCCGAACGCTCGCCTGTCCTATGTGACCTATGGAGCTCTGAACGAAAGCAAGACCAACACAGTACTCCTTCCCTCCTGGTATTCGGGCAATCACCACGGCTACGAGTTTCTCATCGGGCCGGGAAAAGCTCTCGACACTTCCAAATACTTCATCGTCGCCACGGACATGTTCGCCAATGGGCTCTCGTCGTCGCCGAGCAACACGCCGCCGCCGTTCGCCGGACCCGATTTTCCAGAGATCGCGATCCGGGACAACGTGAAAGCCACACACCGGCTTCTCACCGAAGAGCTCGGTATCGAGCACCTGCGGGCGGTGATCGGCTTTTCGATGGGCGCGCAGCAAGCGCTTCAATGGGCAGTCAGCCACCCCGACATGGTGGAGGCTGCCGTCGCCATTTGTGGCAACGCGAAGGAATATCCCTTTGGCATCGTGCGTCTCGAAGGCGCCAAGAGCGCCCTCATGGCGGACAGCGCGTGGAACGAGGGGCGCTATGACAAACCACCCGAGGTGGGCCTCAAGGCGCTTGCACGTCATTGGGCGACCTGGGGAGTGTCACAAGAGTGGTGGCGCCGCGAGACCTACCGCGAGCTCGGCTATGCCAGCATCGAAGAACGCCTGCTAGCGGCGGAAGCAGGCTGGCTGCGCCGAGACGCGAACAACCTGCTCTGGCAAGCGAAGATGTGGCAGAGACACAACGTGGGCGACACGCCCGGCTTCGGGAGTGATTTCGAGAAAGCCCTTCGTTCCATCAAAGCCCGAGTGCTTCTCATGCCGTCGGAAACCGATTTGTACTTTCCCGTCGCCGACGCAGAATATGAAAGCCGGTTCATTCCTGAAGCGAAGCTCGTTCCGATACCGTCGATCTGGGGACACGGTGCGGGTGCGGGAAGAGGCCCCGGCGATGCCGATTTCTTGAATCAAGCGATCGCTGATTTTCTTGGCCGAAGCCGGTAGATCTTCCGGAAACATGCAACTGCGACTGACGAATGCACGAGCGCGGATCCATCGTTTCGAAGGGCGCTCGGATCGGTCCAAATGATTGAACGGCTCTCGACCCTTCTCTCAGTCCCGCTATTGGTAGCCGGGACACTCGGTACAGGCACGGCGCAGAAACCGATTCGCATCTTCGCCGCGGCGAGCTTGACCGACGCGCTGGCCACCGCCATAGCCGATTTCGACGAAGCGCACCCTTTGTCGCGCGTCGTGCCCCAGTTCGGTGCCTCGAGCGATCTTGCGCGCCAGATTCTCGCCGGCGCACCCGCGGACCTGTTCTTCTCCGCGGACCAGCGGCAACTGGACCGCGTCGCCGCGAAAGGGCTCATCGAGAAAGGGGCGCGAACGGATGTGCTCTCGAACGCGCTCGTCGTCGTGCGCCATCGCGATGAGCCCGGCACGGTCGACGGCCCCTGGGACTTCGACGCGCTTGGCCGTATCGCCATGGCAGATCCTCAGGTGGTCCCGGCCGGCGTCTACGCTCGGCTGTATCTCGAGAACCAGGGCTTGTGGGCACGCCTAAAGCACAAGATCATCCCAACACTCGACGTCCGCGGAGCGCTATCGGCTGTAGCGAGCGGCAACGTCGACGCCGGTTTCGTTTTCCGCACCGATGCGGCCATTGAGGATCGCGTGAAGATCGTCTACGCGGTTCCGCGGGAGGACGGGCCACGGATCTTGTACACGCTCGGGATTATCGAGGGTCGCAGCCGGCGCGACGTTCGTGCGCTCTACGACTATCTGAGGTCGGCGGAGGCGGGCAAGGTGTTCGCGGAATTCGGGTTTGTCGCTCTCCCATGAGCGGCGCACGGATGCTCGCCGAGATTTTCGAGCAGCCCGACGTTTATCTCGAGACGGTGCGGCGTGCTTCCTCATGGCGACTTCCTGCACGCATATCCTCTATTGTCGCGATCGGCAGCGGATCTTCCTTCAACGTCGCGCTTCTTGCCCGCCACTACCTCGAAGGCATCGCGGGAATTCCGACACGCGTGAGCGTCGCGTCGGAGGCGTTTCGGTATGAAACACAACACCCCGAGCGAACGCTGGCGATCGCGTTGTCGCATTCCGGAAGATCTCGAGACGTCCGCGCGGCCGTCGCGAGAGCGAAACGGCAAGGCGTTCGCACGCTTGCGATCACGAACATCGAAATTTCCCCGCTCACGCGGGACGCTGAGCTCGCCTTCGTGACCGGCGCTGGCGTCGAGCTGGCAGTGCCTTCCACCAAAGGGTTCACTGCTTTGATCGTTGCCGTGCTTCTTCTCGCGTCTTCCTTAAAGAATGGCGCAAAGAATGGCGGAGCAGATCGGCTCGTCGGCAAAGCGTCCCGCGCGACGCGCGGCTGGCTCGAGAAAGGTCCTCGTTTCGATCGCGCGGCCGATACTATCGCGGCGGCCAAGGCCGTTATTTTCCTCGGAGGAGATATTCTGTATCCCGTAGCGCTCGATGGCGCCCTGAAGCTGCTCGAGATCACCTATGTTCCCGCGTTCGCTTACCCGCCTCGCGAATTGTTCCACGGCCCAATCGCGCTCGTCGATTCCGAGGTTGCGGTCGTCGCCTTGGGGACAGTCTCAGAGGACGTGCTCGACGCCGTACGTAAGCGGGGCGCCGCTCCAATCATGCTCGACTCGAGCACGATTCCACGGGTCCCGAGAATCGTCCGACCGCTCGTTTACGCGCCGCCGCTGCAGCTGCTTGCGCACGCTGTCGGGAAGCGCCTCGGCCGGTCCATCGATTCCCCTCGAAGCCTGACCAAGGTCGTCGGGGACTAGACGAGACACCGTCGCTCCAGTTCCTGTGCATAAAATTAGACGGTCGCGGAGCCGTTAGATTTTCTCGGTGGCGATCCGTTTCCCGGTGAGCTTACACTCTCGTGGATGCGCAGGGCCAACAAGCGCTCGTCCTCTAGTGCCGTCGTCGCGGCCTCCGCGCGTTTGATCGCGAACTCGAGCTTGGACATTTTTTCGGAAACATGATCGATGACCGCCTTCTGGCCTTTGAAGTTCTCGACACGCGCTTCGATATCGTGCATCAAGTTCTGAAGGTTCCCGATCTTGAACTCGGCCTCGTAAAGCGATGAGCGTTTGGCGTCGATGGCGCTGATCCGGTTGTCGAGCGCATGGGTTTGTTGCAAGAGCTCATCGAGCTTGTCCTTGGTCTCGGCAACTTCCTTCTTGGACTCGAGGACCGCCTGGGCGTCGCGCCGCACCACGTCGAAGGAATCGTAGAGCTTGTCGAGCTCGCGTCCCACCCGTTCGACATTCTTGTGCCTTTTCTGGACTTGCTCCATGTGGTCGTCGGCCTCGATCACGGCCTCCTGTAGCTTGTCGAAACGCTTCGCCGCCACGGACAATGTTTCGTGACGTGATTCGGCTTCGTCACGCATGACGTCGAGATTCCTCCAAACGCCCCCGAGCTCGGCGAGCTGGCTCTCCTGCTTGTCGAGCGCGCCTCGAATCTCTCGCTGTCGCTCCTCGGCCTGGAGTGCATCCGCTTGCCACTCGGCCCGTAACGCGCGAGCGTGCGCCAAGTCCTCACTGAGTGCGGTTACCGTCCCCGCCTTACCCTCGATGCGGGAGAAGAGATCCTCCAACATTTGCTTCAAGCTGTGAGCCCTCCCCTCACTCTCGACAAGGAATTGCCGCGAGAGACCAATGCCGTCGAGCTTCTGCTGCGCGCCTTCGAGGCGGCCTTCGAGCGCGTGGACACGGCCTTCGACCACGCTTACGGCCTTCGACCGCTGAAGCGAGTCGGCGAGTTTCTCCAAGTCCGCGAGCTGCATAGAGAGGCCGTCCTGCGAGGCCCGCATCGACTGAAGTCGGCTCTCCATCGTAAGCTGGTCTTTCATCCGGTCGTCAACGTGGCGGCTCAGCTCCGATAGGGCGTTCAAGCGGGTTTCTATCCCGTCCACGACGCTCGCGCGCTCGAGGAGGAGGGTCATCCGGTCGTCGAGACTGTCGCTCAGCGATTGGAGCTCGCCGAAGCGCGAATAGGCGGCATCGAGAATGTCAAAGCGCTTCGTCATGGCTTCCGCCCTGGATTCCGCCTCTGCATTGGCCGCCCGGAACTCGGTGATCGCGCGGGTCGCCTTTAGGACCTCCTCGCGGTCCTCAGATAGCTTCTCGTACTGCGCGTTGAGAGTGGTTTGGGCGCGCTGGAGTTGCCGGACCCGCTCGGCCGTCGATTGAACCATTTCCCGGCCCGCCGCGACAGTCTCGATCTCCCGCGTGGCCTTCTCCGAAAGGTCGAGAATCTCCTGGATACGTCGCTCTGCTTGCGGGAGCACGTCGACGCGCTCGCGAATGGTCTCGCTTCGGGACGCGAGCTCCTCGATCTGCGAGCCAAGGGAGTCGATTTTCTTGGCGGTCTTTCGAATCTGGCGCTCCCGCGAAGTTAGCAACTTGAGCTGGTCTTCAGCCGAACGGACGCCGGCGCCTAGGTCGGCGACTCTCTCATTGACGAGCTCGATCTGCTGGCCTGTGAGCTCGAGGCTCGCGAGCTGCTCCTCGTAACGGCTCGAAGCCGCTAGGACGCTCTTCTCGAACTCCGCAGTCTCACGAGCGATCTCCGACTTGCGTCGCTCGGTCTGTTCGATTGCAGCGACGAGCTCAACGTGCGCCTTCCGAAGCCCGTCGAGCTTGTCCGAGAAGTCGTTGGCGTCGCGGCTACCCTCGGCGATTTGTTTCGCGCGTCTGTCCATCTCCCAGACGAGCTGATCGAGCTTCTTCGACTCGTTGGTGGCGCGCTCCACGATCTGATGGATGGCCTCCAGAGATTTCGCTTTTTGCGAGATGTGCTCGCTGAGTGCGCTCAGGGTGTGGATCTGATCGTCAGTGCTTCTGAGAAGCTCTTGTGCTGTCGTCAGACGGCTCATCTTACCTTCGAGCTCGCTCGCCTTTTTCATCGCGCCTTCAACCTCGGAACGAAGCAACGTACCGGTCTCGCCCAAACGGGCGGATTCTTGACTCAAGGAGCTGATGAGGCTGCGCAGCTCGACATAGTCGACCTTCAAGTCGTCGAAATGCTCGTCGCATCGAAGCGTCTGCTTGCCCAGCGTTTCCAGTTTCTGCCCAAGTTTGGAGACGGCGTCGGCCTGTTTACTAAAGGCCTCGATCTTCTTTTCCGCAGGCTCGCTGAGCTCGATGAGCTCTGCCATGAGAGCGCTTGCTTGGTCGACCTCTTCACTGCGTTCGGTGACCGAGCAAATACGAGCGTTGGCCTCTTCGGCCAGAGCCTCGATCGACTCACTACGCGTCTCGAGCTGGGAGAGCTTCTTCTCCGCCGCCTTGGTGTTACCTAGCCGTTGTTCGAACTTCTCGAGCTTGGCTTCGGCGTCCACGATCTTTTCGTGGATATCCCGCACTGTATCGTCGACACGTGTGAGCCCGACTACCTTCGTGTCGACCGCCTTCATGAGCTCGCCCAGATGCTGTCTCTCGTCTCGAGCAGCCTCTGTCAGCTGGGCAATTTTTTCCTGATCGACGGCAGCACTGTTCCCACCATTACCTCGGTGCAGGACCCTATCGATAAGATTCGACATCGTTTCTCTCTCCTCTCCGCATGCGGTTCAAGCGCGGATGCTTCTAGACCTGCAATCTCGATGCCACGCAAGCGGCGTGAGGCATTGACGAAGAATCACGTCCGCAGGGCGCCAAGATCGCGTTCTGAGAAGCTCCTGTTGACGCAGGAGCTGTCAAGAGCCCGACAGCATGTGTCAACGAAGCCGATAGCGAGGATCCTTCCGGCGCGGCGCGCGCGGGAGAGCAGCCGTTTTTGGCGAGCAAGCAGGAAGGCGTTTCAGTCTGATCGGGCACGAGCCTTGCAGGTGCAACAAGGTCGGGTTCAATCGACAGGAGGTTCCTTAATGGCGACCAGCCACCGGCCCATCGTGGCCTCGGGGTTAGCAGATAAGAGACTTCGGCTCGTCTCGCACCTCTCGAAGGCCTTGCCCAGCTCGACGACCGGGGACGACGCCGTGCTCGAGAGTCCCACGTCGTTGTGGCGCACGCTGGCGGTACTTTGCCTGGGCCTGCTGCTCGTGTCGACGACCGGTATCGCGTTCTTTTCGTTCCTCAAAACGAGCGCTCTACGCGAGGACCTCGCGCGAAGTCTCGCGATCGTGGAGAATCGTGTCCTTTCGGTAAGCCTACCTGATTTCCGTGGGCGGCGGTTGGTATCTTTGGCTACCCAAAGAAAGGGGTAGCTTGTGGCACGAAGGAAAAGCGGGATAAGGGAATCGCAGGTGGAAAAGGCCCGGAGGAAATTCGTA
>SMYC01000277.1 GCA_004356105.1 Acidobacteriota bacterium
CCGGATCGTCTTGGCGCCGCCAAGCGTCTCCATCAAGTAGAACGGAACTTCTTTTCCGCTATCGGCTACGGAGTGCGACGTGTAGAAGCGCAATGCCAAGACGCGGCTTTTGGGCCCGAGCGGGATATAGCCTTTGACATCGGCTATGACCCGCGTGAAGTCATATCGGCTCAGACCGGTATCCTCGTAGCGCTCGCCGGTGATGCGGGCCACGACGCCCACGGCGGGATCCGACCATTTGTCCCGCAGGTCGAACTCAGCCCATCCACCGGTGACGAGGAAATCGGTCCGGGGATTCATGAAGCCGGGCACTCTGTCGGGATCGAAGACGTCTTCGATGGAGCTCTCCACGTCGCCCGAATCGGTCCTCGCCGAGAGCCATCCGCCTTGAGCGCCGAGAGAGAGAAGCCCGCGAGGGTTGAGCCAGAAATAACCCATCGCGCTCTGGTCGTTGAGCAGATAGGTCGAGCGATCTTCGACCGTCGAGTCGTTCCCGAGGCCATAGAAGCGCAGCGACGTCAAGTCACGATACTCGCCTCGGAATTTGAGCTCGATACGCCGGCCGATTTGCGGAGGCGGGAAGATGACTTCCGCGTCCGCGGTCGTGTAGCCGCGGGTCGAGTAACGGCCGTTGGCCTGGAACTGAAAATATTGAGACTCGAGGCCGTGGATATAGCCGCCGCCGAGCGCGAAGCCCGAGCCCGAGGGCATGCCGCCGAAGACGGGACGAAAGCCATGCCAGCCTTTGACGAGCCAGTTTTGAGGGAACTTCGCTTTCTCCCAATTCCGGGCGCGCTTCTCGGCGCCTGAAACTTCATAGGGCTCGAGATTCGCCGCTTTCTCGCGCCTCAGCTTTTGCAGGATTTCCTGCCGGCTCACAGGCTGTGGCCCTTGTTCTTCCTCCTCCTGAGCCAAAGCGACGATGGACGACGCCATCAAAAAGAACGTCATCATGACAACACGCATCAAGCTTGTTCCTTGTCGTTGACGGCACCCCACGCGTGTGTGAGCCGCTCGGTTCAGCAGATATTAGCGCGACGATCGGCACAAAGAAATCGACGTCAGCGTCTTCGGCGGCCCGCCCCGCGCCGAGCGCCTCCGCCCGCCCGCCAGTTCTGATAGCCCTGAGCGCGCGCCGCACCGGTCGCGCGTCCCTGAAAATCGCGGTTCAGTTGGTTCATCGTGCTCCCGTCGACGCTCTGCGCCTGGCGTTGCCGCTCTGCCTGGGACCAGGACCCGTTGTCGTATTTCTGCCAGCCGCCGTCTGAGCGGCGATAGACGTTGCCGTCTTTGCCGGCATAAACATTGCCTTGATTGCGCACGATCGCACCGGAGCTTCCGGAGGACGTTTGATAGGCGGCGATACCGCGGCTCGGCGTCGCCGCCCGCGCCGTCCTCGCCCAGTCGTCTCCCTGGCGTACGGCCGAGCTTCCCCAGCGCGCATATGGGCTTGCTCCTTGGCGCGTGCGTGCATAGGTCCCGGTGCGGGGATTGTACGCTTCGGCGAATCCGCTCGCTCCATAAGGTCCCCAAGCCGAGGCGCCGCGGGCATAGGTCCCCGTCCTCGGGTTATAGGCCGCGCTCCGGCCCATGCCGCCATAAGGGCCATAGGCGCGCGCCGCCCGACCATAAGTTCCGGTATACGGGTTGTAGAAGGCAGCAGCGCCATAGGTGTGCGGGTACGGATAGTAAACCGGGTAGAAGCCTCCGCCGTAATAATAAGGTGGGTAGTAGAAGCCAGTCCCGAAAGCGACCGAGCCCCAAGAGTAATAGACGCCGACATAGCCCGCCGTATAGCCAAAGGTTACATGGGTAGAGGTCGCGTCATACACGCTGACATAGCTCGTGTGATGCAGGGGTGAGCTCGGCGGGATCGTTTGGATCTCGTCGGGGATCTCGTCCGCGACTTCCCACCCCCCGGACGGCGAGGTCGACACGAACCAAACACCCTCGAAACACAAATAGTAACGTTCGTCGACCCGCAGCACGTCGTTTCCCGTATTGATCGCATAGGCCATCGTCGTACCCGTCTTGTCGTTGACGGGCTCGAACTGAGGCTCGCCCTGATAAACCACCACCGGGGGTGTTACCGCGTCTCGCGCAACCGTTGCCTTCTGCGGGATCTGGGCCAGCAAGATCGCTTCGTCCGCCTGAGGCGTGCCAGGCACGGAAGGCAAGACACGGGCGCGGGGGTGGCTTTCCGGAATGTTCTCGAAATCCTTTGGAAGGTCCTTGGAGGCGAACGTCCAAGCGCCCATCTCGAGCGAAGATGTTCGGAACCAGCGGCCCGCGACCAAGTAATAGTAGTGCTCGTCGCCTTGATGGAAAAGAAGATCGCTCTCCGTATTCTTCACCCAGAGAAGCTCTGTCTCGGGCACCATGCCCATATCGGGCTCGCCATCGATGAGGATGAGCTCGGACGGCTCCTCGCTCACGTAAACGATGGGCACGTCCGCCGATGCGACGGCCCGCCCGGGAACGTTCTCACGCACGCTTTTCCAGTTGTCGTCGTCCGGCAGGTTACTCAGCGCTCCGGGCAGCGACGCCGCGGGCGACCACGAGCTCTTCAAGCTCGACGCGCCGAGCCAGCCGTCTTCGTCGAGCAAGTAGTAGCGGCCATCCCTCGGATCGACGAAAAGATCCCAGTTCGTGTTGACGACGAAGCGCAAGTCGAGCTCTCCGATGGGCGCTTCCACCGGCTCGCCGTCGATCAACACGAGGATCGTGGGGCGTCGGCTGACGAAGATTTTGGGCGGCTCCGTCGCAAGCGGGACCATGGCGAGCTGTGCCTCGCCGCGATCGAGATTCGCGAGGACGCGGTCGAGCGAGACGATGATGCCGTCGGCTGGAAAGTGCGATTCCACTTCGGCGCGAAGCTCGTTGGATGTCTTCGTCGACCCCGGCGGGAGAGACGGGAAGCTCGCTTTCAGAATCTCGAAACGCGTGATGCGAACCTTCCGGTTGTCGAGATCGACTTCCGTGTCCGCGGCAATCTCGAACGCTCCGAAGACCGGCGGAGCACTCTCCGACGAGGAGTAGGCCAGCGCAAGCCGCGCCCCCACCCGAGTCTGATCGTCCCAGCTTTCGATTTGCGGCTGATAGAGAACGAGCTTCGCTCCGTTATCGCCAGGATATTCCCGCGGCCAGCTGAGCTCCTGAACCGGCTCGGCAATTTGCACCGGCTGTGCCGGCTGGACTGCAAGCAGAACGAGAGCTACGAAAAGGCGGGTCATAAGCTTGGAAACCTCAGCTGCGATTCGGTTTTGTCACCCATGTTTGCACATCTCCTATTTGCGTATCGCGGCGTCGAGCTCCGCGACGAGGCGCGCCAAAGAAGCGTCGCCTGGACGGAGCTTCAGAAGCCGGCGACCGTATCGGCTCGCCTCCTCGTACTCGCCTCGATCGCGGTTCATCGTGACGAGCGCGAACAGAATCTCGGCGTCTCCAGAGTGCCGTTCATGGGCCTTCTGCAATACTGAAAGGGCCTCGTCAACTTTACCGGTGCTCGAGAGCGCCACACCGTAGACATAACTAAAACGCGCTTGGTCAGGCGCGAGCCTCGCGGCCCGCCCGAGCGCTTCGACCGCCTCGGTATTTTTCTCGAGGCGCACGAGCGTGAGTCCGAGCGCATGGTAGACGCCGGGATCGTCGTCCTGGACGCCGAGCGCGTCTCGAAGCGTCGCCTCGGCATGATCGTCTCGCCCCTGCATCCGGTAGAGATCCGCAAGATTCACATGAGCCTGCACGAATCGAGGGTCGAGCTCGAGGACGGATAGATATTCGCGCTCCGCGTCAGCGAGCTCGCCGAGCTGGATATGGACGAGACCGAGATTCATGCGCGCCTCCGGCCAGTCGGCATTAAGGTTTTGTACGGCTCGATATTCGGCGAGCGCGCCGGTCCAAATCGAGCGCTGCTCGGGCGTGAAGTAGTCGACGGGAACGGCGGCAAGAACACGCGCAGCCTCGATGCGCACCGCGCGGACATCGTCCTCGAGCAGCGGGATGACGAGCTGGTGCAACGTCGTCGGCTCGAGCGCTTCGGCGGCCTCGAGCGCGCCGAGCCGTAGAAGTGCATCCGCGCTTCGAAGGCCTTGCGGAAGATAGGGCATCGCGGAAAGACCCGCTAGAGCTGTCGCTTTGACGAGCGCCGGGACCTCCGCTTCGTTCACGAGGCTTGCAAGCGACGCCGTGTCGCCCGCGTGAAGCGCCTCTCCGTAATGCCGCGTCGGCGGATGCCCATACCACTCGGCCACCTTGGCGGCGGCCCACACCGGCGTCTCGGCCTCGTGGCATCCGTTGCAAGCGTTCGGGGCCCGAAGCGACACGGTCAAATCCGGACGCGGGACGCGCAGGCTATGGTCGCGGCGCGGGTCCACGACCATGTACGTCGTTTCCGGCATGTGGCAATTGACGCACGAAGCACCCTCCGTCCCTGGCTCGTGAAAGTGATGGCTCTGGGTGTCGAACTTTGCGGGCAAATGGCAGGACGCACAAACAGCGTTCCCTTCGGCGCGAACGCTCAGCGTGTGCGGGTCATGGCAGTCCTGGCACGTCACACCTTTTAGATACATCTTGCTCTGAACGAATGAGCCGTAAACGTAGACTTCGTCGCGAATCTGACCGTCCGCGTAGTAGAGCGGCTCGGTCAACAAAGACGGGCGGAAGTCGTCGAGAAACGGTTGCCCATGCGGGTCGTCCTCGTAAAGCTGCGAGCGCCGCGAGTGACACGGAGCACAGGTCTCGATCTCGTAATGCTCGGCGCGGGGGGGGTCGCGCTCGGCGAGTCCGGTCTCTATGTTCATGACCCAGGAAGCCTCATCGGTGCGTAAGGTCGCCTCGAGCTTCGGATCGCCTTCAGCACCTTCTTGCGCCCAAGCGACGTGGCGGGAGCCCCGTCCGTGGCACGCTTCGCAGGAAACATTCATCTCCTGCCACGTGGTGTCGTAGCGATTCGCCTCGCGATCGTAGTTCTTCCGAAGCCCGGTGGAGTGGCACGACGCACACATGAAGTTCCAGTTTTGGTAACGCTTCGTCCAGTGCAGCGGGTCTTCGTGGTCGATGCCTTCGTCTGGATAGAGATGGAACCAGCGCTCGCCGCCTTGGCTCGACGGTCGCGCGTCCCAGGCAATGCTCAAAACTTGATAACGCCCATCGGGAAACGGGACGAGATATTGCTGGAGCGGGTCGGCGCCGAACGTGAAAGCGATCTCGTAATCTTCGAGCTCACCATCAGGGCCGTCCGTTCGCACCATGAACTTTCCATCCCGCTCGAAAAAAGTCGTCGTCACGCCCGCATGGTCGAAGGCGCGGTCGCGGAAATCACCGAGCACGGTCGAGGCGTCGGCAAGCTGCATGGCGAGGTCGTGATGGGAGCCGCGCCAGAGCTCGAACTCCGCCGGGTGGCACGCGGCGCAGGCATCCTTCCCGACATGGGTGGGGCTGTCCGCGATCTCGGCATCCTCAGTCTCACTGGCCGGCCCACTCGCCGGCGAAGCGTCACATCCCGTCAATACGAAGCCTAGCAACGAGAAGGACAAAATCGCGCGCATCGAAGCCACTCATGATAGCACCGCCCGTGTAACATGGGCGTCCATGCTCAGATCGCTCGCAGGCATCGTCGACGTTCGGCCGCGGGAGATTCGCCGTGTCGGCGGGATGTTCGCGCTCCTCGGCCTCATCATCGCGACGGCCTACATCCTGAAGCCTGTCCGAAGCTCGCTTTTCTTGAGCGAGTTCGGCTCGGAGCAGCTCCCTTACGTCTACATCGTCGTCGCGATCGTCCTCGGCGTTGTTGCCGCCGGTTTTGGGAAGTGGGTCCCGCGCGCAAACCTCCCGCGTCTTCTCGCCGGTGCGTCCTACTTCTTCGCGCTCCAACTTCTCGTCTTCTGGCTCGCGATCGACTCAGGCTGGCCGTTTACCGGCTTCGTTTTCTACGTCTGGGTGAGCATCTTTACCGCGGTGATGCCATCGCTTTTCTGGCTACTCGCCAACTACATCTTCTATGCGAACGAAGGCCGGCGCTTGTTCCCTGTCGTTATGGCTGGCGGGCTTCTCGGCTCCATCCTGGGCGGCGCTATCACGTCGTTTCTCGTCCGCTTCGTTGAAACGAAGGGCTTGCTCCTGTCGGCCATCGTCCTCCTCATAGGCGTCGGCCTTCTCGTCCGATGGAACACGGTAGAGCAGCGCGAGCGCATGGCCGAGCGCCGGATGGATTTGGCGCGGGAAGAAAAAAGCGGAGCGAGGCCTGACGACAAGCCATGGAGGCTCGTCGCGCGCTCGCGTTATCTCTCGATGATAGCGGCCCTTATCGTGCTTACGACGATGACCTCGACACTCGTGGACTACCAGTTCAATACGGCTGTGGAGCAATCGTTCGAAACGACGGACGCGATGACGGGCTTTTTTGGCACTTTCTTCGCCGCCATCAACATCGTCGCCTTCGTGCTCCAGTTGCTCGTTGTCGGAAGGCTTCTGAGCCGTCTCGGGGTTGCCGCGGGGTTGGCCATTCTGCCGCTCGCACTGCTCTCGTCCTCGATCGCATTTCTTCTCTTTCCGCGGCTCCTCACCGCGGCGCTCGTCAAGACCTCGGATGACGGGCTCAGCAACTCCGTCAACAAGTCGAGTGTGGAGGTGCTCTACCTCCCCATCTCTCTCGCGGTGAAGACCCGGCTCAAATCTTGGCTCGACATGTTTGTCGAGCGCACGAGCCGCGGTCTCGCAGGGGTTACGATTCTCATGGTGACGGGGGTCTTCTCGCTCTCGGTAAACGAGATAAGCCTCGTCGTCATTGCCCTGCTCCTGCCGTGGCTCGCCCTCGTCGTGCTCTCGCAGCGTGAATATGTGAAGACGTTCCAGGACTCGCTCTCGCGTCGTGATATCAGCGACGTTACATCTCAGATGAACGACCCGGCCAGCCTGTCGGTCTTCCGGCAAGCTCTCGATGATGCGGACGATCGCGAGCTCGTCTATGTGCTCGAGCTGCTACAAGGGGTCGACGCACCAGAGCTCCTCGAGCGGGTCATAGCACTCAGCTCTCATCACGACGCGAATGTGCGCCGAGCTTCTCTCCGCCTCTTGCGAGGCGCTTCGACCCCACCCGAGCTATCGGACTTCCCCTCCCGCGCGCGCGATCCGGATCCGGGAGCTGCGGCCGAAGCGATGGCGCTCTGGGTACGTACGAATCCCGACGAAGGCTATCGTGCGCTTCAAACTTTCGTGCGGGAAGGCGAGACGGGCCGCATAGATGCCGTGCTCGACATTTTGGATTTGACCGAAGAGCTCGTGACCGAAGCCGACATCGAGTCCTTCGTCATAGAGCGCTGTAATCGCGACGACCCTGCGGATCGGCGTCTCGCCGCGCGGGCCGCCGGTTTTCTTCGGGGCGATTCCCCAGGCGTGCTTCGTCTGCCCGGGCTTCTGAAGGACCCGGAAATCGACGTCGCTCGTGCGGCGGCGCTCAGTATCGGACGGCTCCGACACGCGCCCGGCTTTCCGCTCTTGATAACGGCGCTCTCGAGGCGACCGTTGCGCGCCGCCGCGAGAAAGGCGATTGCGAGCTTTGGCGTCGACCGCCTCGAGAGCTTGACGGAGCGCTTGCGCGACGAGCAAGAGGACGTCGACATCCGCCGAGCGCTCCCGTCGACGCTCGTCGAGCTCGCCGACATCGACGACACGCGCGTGATGGTGATGAGCGTGATCATGAACATCCTGCCGCACAGCGACAGGCGCCTCCATTATCAAGCCATCAAAGCTCTCGGAAAATTACGGACCCGTTTTCCCGAGATGCGCTTTTCCAGGAGCGAGGTCGACCGCCTGCAAAAGCGGGAGGCGTTCGAGCTCGGCGCCCTGGCGAGTCTTCTCGACGGGGTGAAGAGCCGAATGCCAGCGCTCGAAAGTCACGGCTTGCTCGTCAGAGTTCTAGAGGAACGTATGGAGTTTACTCGCGAGCGCATCTTCCGTCTGTGGGGGCTCATCCATCCGCCCAACGAGGTTTTTGGCGCCTGGGATCGCATCGCGAAAGGCCAGCCCGCGGTGCGCGCCACGGCGCTCGAATATCTGCACAACGTGCTCTCCCCTTACGACCGCACATCGCTGTTGCCGCTCGTCGAAGCCACGAGCTCCGCCGAGGTGCACGAAATAAGCCGAAAACTGTTGGGCACGAGCAGACTCACTTTCACCGAAGCGTTGACGCGACTTCTCCGTCACCGTGATTACTGGGTCGCCGCGAGCGCCGCAACGCTTGCGGGCGAGCTCGAGGGTGCTCCGCTCAAGGCTGAGCTGGCGTCGCTCAAAGAGCACCCTTCAGAAATCGTGCGCGAGGCGGTGGAGAACGCCCTCAGTAATAATTCCTATTGACAAACGCCAACTGACCATCATAAAGTTACTTTTCGTCGCGGGAATAACTTACTTACTCGACGATCGAGGTTGCCAGAACATGACCGTTCGTTTCGTGGCTCTCTTTACCGGCGGGCTTGCCTTCCTGCCTTTCTTTTCCGATGCGCAGACGTTGCGAAGCGCAAGAACCGTCTGGGCGAGTGACGTCGCGGACGTTCCCGCGCTAGCGCGTGACGTCGATCTCATGCTGCGAAGTGGCGAGCTCGAGCTCGCCTCGATTCAGCGAGACGGCGTGTTTCAAGGCCGTACGCACGAACGGCTCGATCAATATCATCGGGGCGTGCGGGTCTTTGGGGGACAGCTCGTGTGGCAGAAGGAGGCCGGACGGGTGCTTTCGATTACCGGGAAGCTCTTCGGCGACGACAATGGCGAGATGAGTGTCAACACCGACGCGGCGCTCGATGCGAACGCGGCGGTCGCGCATGCGCTTGCAGCGAGCGAGGCGAACGCTTTCGCAGTGGGCCCCGTCGAGCTCGTTGTTCTGCCGATGAAGGAAGGCGCGACACTTGCCTATTACCTCCACGTGCGGGGAGACAGAAGGCTCGACGCGTTTTTTGTCGACGCTTCGAAAGGCCGCATTTTGTTACGCTACAACGATCATCGCTCGCAAACGGGCATGATCGGCCTCGGCGTGGGAACCTGGGGCGATCAAAAGAAGATGACGGTGCAGCAAGCAGCGGGGACGCACCGTGCCGTCGACACGGTCCGTCCTTTCGGGATCCGTACCTACGACGTGAACTTCGATGCCGGCACGTGGAACCGATACGCCGCCGATACCCCCGCTTTTCTCGCGACCGATGCCGATAACGAGTGGAGGGACGGCGCCGTCGTCGACGCGCACGTTTATGCAGGCTACACCTACGACTACTACTTCAAGCAGCACGGCCGCCGCGGCGTCGACGACGCTGGCCTCGCGAACATCAACTTCGTTCACATCGCCCGGCAATCGGCCGGGTTCAACAACGCTTTCTACGATCCCGTCGACAACTCGTTGAACTATGGCGACGGCGACGGAATCACGTTCAATTTCTTCTCCTCGAGCCTCGACGTCGTCGCGCACGAGCTCACCCATGCTGTCACCCAGTTCACGTCCGATCTGATTTATTTGAACGAGTCCGGGGCCCTCAGCGAGGCCATCTCCGATATCATGGCCGTGTCGGTGGAGTTCTTTTTCGAGCCCGCGGGAAGCGGCCGCCAGCGGGCCGACTGGGTCCTCGGCGAGGACATCTTCATCAACTTCGGACCAATCTTTCGAAGCTTTCGTGACCCGAACGCCCTCGGCGATCCCGATCATTACGACGTGCGCTGCGCTCCGCAGGTCTGCACCGAGGATTTCGACAATGGCGGCGTGCATATCAATTCCAGCATCGTGAATCACGCTTTCTACTTGATGGTGGAAGGCGGGACGAACCGTGTTTCGGGCATGCGGGTCGACGGGGTCGGGCGTGCTCAAATGGATCGCATCGAATCGATCTTTTATCGCGCCTTCACGGTTTATCTCGTGCCGAGCTCCAACTTTTCGGATGCGCGCGAAGCGACGCTGCGCGCGGCCCGCGAGCTTTTCAGCGCGGGGAGCGCCCTAGAGCAAACCGTGCGACAAGGATGGGACGCTGTCGGCGTCCATTAGGAATGCAGATGAGACGGATCGCGAGTTTTGTGGGTTTGATGGTGTTGGCAATGAGCATGGCGAGCGAAGCGCAGCAGGAGCCGGAAGCGGAGACGGTGACTCCGTCGGGCAAGACTGCGCGCCGATTTCAACTGCTCGTGAACGGCGGTCTCGGAAGCGGGGGCCGTAGCTTCGGAGGGGTCTCGACCTTCACGGAGTTCCTCGAGCAAGGCTCGTCGCGGCGGGATTACGATGGAGGCGGCGGGTTTGTCTTCGAGTTTGGCGGGATCTACTCGATCACACCCGAGATCGGCATTATCGGAAGCTTCGAGCTTTTCAGTGGCGACAACGACGCTGTCTTCGAAGAAATCGTGCCGCATCCACTGCTCTTCAACCACAGTCGCAGCGCCTCTAGCGAGCTCACCGGCTTGAGCTACAGTGAGAACGCGCTCCACCTCGGCGTCGTGTACAGCATCGAACAACCGTCGATCACGGTCGACCTATTCGGCGGCCCGAGCATTTTCTTCACGGAGACGGAGCTCGTCACCAACGTGTCGACGAGCTCGAGCTACCCCTTCGATGAGCTCGCTCTCGGGAGTACCAGAACTTCGAAATTCTCTGAAAGACCGTTCGGCTTCAACATCGGCGCCGCGCTCACTTATCGATTTACGCCGGTTGTCGGAGTGTCCGTGCAGGGCCGTTTCAGCCGAGCTTCAGTAACCCTCGAAGCACAACCGGACAGCGACCCGCTCGCGTTCGATACCGGCGGGTTCAGAGTGAGCTTTGGCCTACGGCTTTCTTTTTGACCGATGCGCGGCGACTGCGCCGCGTGAGGGCAAATGTCGTCGCTCCCAGACCGAGAAGGATGATGGTTCCGGGCTCCGGGACCGCGCTCGGAGAAACACCGCTCGGCGCGAAGCCCGAGCTCTGGGAGGTCGAGAGGGTCATCGTCAGCAAGTCGAACTGTAGCCAATCGGCACCAAGCTTATAGAAGCCCGTCGCCAGACCGTCAAAGAGGCTGAGATCCGGGGCGATGAGGGGCGCGTTCCCGCTCAGATTCTGGATGGCGTCGCCGCTACCACCGTTGAGCTGAATCCCACCTTCACGGGAGCGGAAGCTGTAGGCATCACCTTTCTTGCTCTTACCGCTTTTCTTGCTCTTACCGCTTTTCTTGCCCTTGCCGCTTTTCTTGCTTTTGTCTTGCAGCTTGAGCTGGAACTTCGTGGATTTGCCGCTGAAGAGGGAGCGTGTCGTGCTTCCGAGAGTGACTTCGAAACCCCAGGCCACGATATCATAATTGCCGAAGAGGTTAGATTCGAACTTGTCCACTCTGGGTCCGTTCTTGCTGTCCACGGCGCTCGAATCGTAGGTAAACGAACCGAACACGACGTCCTCCGTTTCGGACGCAAAAACACCATCCCTGAAAGTCGGGACTCCCGTGAACGCGATCGTGATGGGCACGGCTTCGATCGCGGCTGGGACAACCACCGCAAGCGCAACAAGGATAGAACTGACACCGAGCTTCATGGGGGACAACCTTAACTTTTAAAACTTAGGCAATTAACATACCGTAAGATTTAAAGGTTGAAAACAAAGCAGTTAACCTCTTAACAAGATTCACCAACCGACAAGATTTGTAAACTGGGCTGACACATGAGCGTTGTGAAATTTTGCTTAAACCATGAGCGTAGTATAACTTGAAACGTTTTCTCGACGGCTGCCTCGGCCGTAAAGAATTTCGACGTTCTCACTTGGAAACTCGGGCGAATCGGCCCCTTCTCTTATGGCCGCACGAGAGTAACGTAGTGGTCGTAGGTGTTTTGAATCTGCGAGACATAGTTCACCGGCTCGAACCCGCGGACATAACCGTGACGCGCGCGGCGGTAATATCGAGGATCACGCAGGAGCAGCATCGCTTTTTCAGTATGCCCGAACCATTTATTCTGGTCCCAGCCTTTCTCCGCCGCGAGCCGCCGCGCGTCGGCGACATGCCCCCAGCCGGCGTTGTACGCCGCGAGCGCGAAGCGCAGCCGATGCTTCAAAGGAATACGCTCATCCTGCCGCTCCAGCAAGAGATACATATATTTGATACCGCCATGGATGCTCGATTCGGGATCGCGCGGGTCGCTCGAGCCGAGCTCGTGGGCGGTCGACGGTAGAAGCTGGAACAAGCCCACCGCGCCTGCCCAGCTTTCGGCTCTGGGATCGAAGCGGCTCTCTTGATAGGCCTGCGCGGCCATGAGTCGCCAGTCGAGGTCGTAGCGTTTCGAGTAGAGCTTGAAGAGCTCGTCGTAAGGCGAAAGTCTTCCCGAGACGGCGGCGCGGCGCTCCTTGACACGGTCGAGCCCGCGATTGTCCTCGAAGTAGCGCCGTCTGGCATCGTTGTACTCGAGGGTCCCGCGAATGTCACGGACGAAGTCGTCCAGAAAGGCGCGGAGCTCGATGTTTCCCGGACGGACCGCAAAGGCTACCGCTTTGTCGCGCGCAAGAACGGTGTGTTGATCCTCTGGCGGAGGGGGAGGGTATTCGAGGGCAAAGGCAATGGTGACGTCGTCGCGGAAGGCGAGCTCGGCACTGAGAATATGGCTGTCGACGACGCCGAGCGAGAACTCGCCCGAGGCGACGCGGTCCAGGATCTCTTCAAACTCCATATCCTCCGGAACCGGCACGATCTCGAAGCCGCCGCCCGCGTCTCGGAGCTTCACGAGCGTCTCGTAGTGACTCGAAGAAGCCCAGGCATGGATTTGGCGGCCTTCGAGCTCGGAGACATCGGAGATCGGCGCGGCGGCATTCGCTGATTGCACGACCATCTCCTGGATGAACAGATATGGCCGGCTGAAGGCAAGCGTCTCTTGGCGCTCGGGCGTTACGGAGAGCGTCGAGGCGATCAAGTCGGCGCGCCCTTCGAGCAACCAATCGAAGATGAGGTCTCGTCGTGGGGGAACGACCATCTCGAGCCGCACACCGAGACGGACGGCAGCCATCTTCGAGACTTCGTAGTCGAAGCCCTTCATCCGTCCGCGATAGAGGAAATAGTTGACCGGGTTGTTCAAGGTCAGAACGCGTAACGAGCCGCGCTCTCGGATCACTCCCAAGTCCCCCGTGCTGTGGTCTTCTCTACGATGTCCGGTGAGATAGTGCTCGATGATGAAGCTGTTCGCGGCAGACCCGAGATTTTCGGCATCCTGGTGGACCGCCCAGGCCAACTGCCTCCCTTCCGCCAGAACGAACAGGCGCTCGATATCTTCGTTGTAGCTCTCGATGGACGTCAAAAGATTGTCGTCGACCACCGTCAAAGGCCGCCGGCCCTGGCTCACTTCATAAGCGATCGTCTCGGTATCGAGCTCCTCGTCGACGGGAACGATCCGCACATCGATGCCCGTCTGCCGCGCAAGGTTCTTGATCGTCTCGGCAAAAGCCGAGCTCGGCCGCACGTGGATCTCTCGATAGTCGAGGTCCACCACGCTGCGCGGGAGCGACACGGCGCCGCGACGTCCGACGAGCCATTCGCTAACCGACGCGGTCGGCCGCGTGAACCGCACGCGCTTCTGACGCCCGGCGGTGACGGTGAGCTGCGCCGTGACGATATCTCCATAGCCTTGCTCCAGCAGCGTCAGGAGATCCGTTCGGCTGTCGACGGAGATGAACTCGGCGCGCACACCGAGTCGAGCAGCAAAGACTCTCGCCATCTCACGGTCCTCGGTCGCCGGATGGCCCTGGCGCGGCAAGCTTTTTTCCCGGAGCGCCGGGACGAGCACGCGAAGAACTCCCCGCTCGCGTACCATTTCGAGATCGCCCAGTGCCGCCACGAGATCCGGCCGCTCACGCGGCGGCGGAGGAGCACAAGATCCGAGCAGCAAGGCAGCAAGGGTAACGAGAGCGGCGCGTGACAATCTTTCCCCCTAAGAATGCCCGGATGTTAAGCTGCCATGCCCCGTCAAGCAACTGCCTGCGCTAAGATCCAGAAGGAGCGTGAAGCGCGACCCAACCTGAATGCTGAAATGAAATACACTGTCGTCGAGAAAGTCTTGCTGCTCCAAAACGTGGACCTCCTTTCGGCGGCCCGCACGGAAGACCTCGCCGTTCTAGCCTCGATCGCGAACGAGGTCCTCTACCCGGCGGGGGCGACGGTGTTTCAAGAGGGGCAGCCCGCGGACGGGCTCTACGTCGTCATTCGTGGGGAGCTCCTCTTGACGCGCAATGGAAAGGAAGTCGACCGCGTGGGCGAGAAATCGGCGCTCGGCGCGTGGGACCTCATCGAGCAAAGCCCGCGGGTCTTCGGGGGCCGCGCCGCAAGTGAGACGCTCCTGCTGCGCGTGGATCGGCAGGATTTCTATGATCTGCTATTGGACTATCCCGAGCTCGGCCACAGCATGTTGAAGGCCATGGTGCGACGGTTCAGAAACCTCGTCACGCCACAAGGTGCCTGAAAGAATGACGAAATCCGCCGATTCGAAGCTCGAAAAACTCGAGCAAGAGCTCGAGGACACGCGCGCGGCGCTCGTGCAGTCCGAGAAAATGGCCCGCCTCGGGCGTCGCTCACGAGATCAACACGCCGATAGGCTCCATCCGCTCGAATAGCGATTTGATGATGCGCGCTCATGAGTATCGGCACGGTCAATCTAGCCCCAATGCAATAGAAAGGTCGAAAGAATGGAAGATTCCGAGTCGCCAGTCATCGTCCTCGTCGACGACGAGGATATGGTGGTAACCAGCATCAAGAGCCTTCTCACGCTCGAAACGGATTACCACGTCGAAGGGTTCACGAGGCCTGCGGATGCGCTCGAGTTCATCAAGTCCAACAGAGTCGACGTGGTCGTTTCGGATTACCTGATGCCGGACATGGACGGCATCTCGCTTCTCACCCAAGTCAAAGAGATTCAACCGGAGGCGACACGGATTCTCTTGACCGGCTACGCGGACAAAGAAAACGCGATCAAAGCCATTAACGATGTCGGGCTCTACCAATATATCGAGAAGCCTTGGGAGAACGAGGACCTCAAGATCGTGCTTCGCAACGGGCTCGAAAAACGAATCCTGTTGCAGCGTCTCCAAGACAAAATCGCCGAGGTCAACAAGGCGCATGGCGAGCTCATGAATCTCCAGAAAGACATCCTCAAGGCGTTCGCCTGAGACAACATGGGCAAAAACACACCTTCGATTTTGATCGTCGACGACGAGGAGATGGTGCTCTCCTCGCTGCGGGGAGTCTTCACCCTCCAAACGGATTACGACGTGCACGAGGCAAGCACGCCAAAGGAAGCGCTCAGCTACGTGGAGCGCGCTCGCGTGGACGTCGTGATCTCGGATTTCTTGATGCCCGAGATGAACGGGATCGAGCTTCTGAAAGAAATCAAGCAGCTGCAGCCCGAAGCCATTCGGCTCCTCCTGACCGGCTATGCGGATAAAGAGAACGCTATAAAGGCGATCAATGAAGTCGGCCTCTATCACTACTTGGAAAAACCGTGGGACAACGAAGCGCTTCTCAACATCGTTCGAAACGCGCTCTCGGAAAAAGGACTGAGGCAGCAGCTCACAACGAAAGTGCGCGAGCTCGACCAGCTCCTGAGACAGCATGGCGAGCTCGAAGCCAAGCACCGTTCAATCGAACGCGAGCTCGAGATGGCCGCTCGCATTCAGCGAAGCCTTTTGCCCGAACGCTTCCCCGAGCTTTCAGGCTTCCGCTTCGCGAACCTTTACGAGCCTTGTGAAGCCCTCGGTGGCGACTTCTTCGACGTGATGGAAAAAGATGACGGAGCCGTGCTGCTCGTCTCCGACGTCATCGGGCACGGAGTGCAAGCGGCGCTGACCACGATGCTCCTCAAAGGAGTCTTTCAAGAATCGGCTGACAGGATCGACGAGCCTACAGAGCTACTCGAAGAGATGAACCGCAGGCTTCATGCCGTGCTTCCGAGCGGCATGTACGCCGCTGCCGCGGTGTTCTACTTGTCGTCCGGCTCGGACCACATCGCCTATGCCAATGCGGGCCTTCCCTACCCCTTCGTCCTCCGCAAAGAAAAACGGCTCGACGAGATAGTGCTGCCAGGAGCTCCACTCGGACTATTCGCGGGCAACCTCGTGTCTTACGAGTCGCGACAGATCGTGGCCAAGACCGGCGATGTCGTCGTCGTCGGCTCGGACGGGATCGGTTCCGTCGTCGCTGGTGACGGCGCGATGTTCGAGGACGAAGAGCTCCGCAAGACGCTCGAAGAGCTCTCGGGCCGTGACGGCGCGACGATTATTGAAGAGGCCATGAAACGCGCATTGGCCTTTGGCAATAACGCCCCGCTCCCCGACGACGTAATGTTGGTCGCGATGACGCGCACATGATGCTAACAACCGCCTTTCTGTCACTAGCCCTTCTCGTCCCGCCGCAGGCGCAGAGGTTGAGCCTCGAGGACATCAGCGATTCCTTCGCAGATCTCGCAACCCGTATCAATCCCGCTGTGGTACAAATCCTGGCGAGCGGTTACAACGCCGGACGCGGTCTCGTTTCTTCGCAGGAGCTCGTCTCTCAACAACGGAGCCGCGGATCAGGCGTGATTCTCAGCCCGGACGGCTACATCGTGACCAACGCCCACGTCATAGCAGGCGCCCGCCGGATCCGAGTCTTGATTCCTGAAACGCCTAGCGCTGGCGGCTCTGTTCTTGGGGGACGCGGGCGACTCGTCGGCGCGCAGATCGTGGGCGTAGATCTAGAGACGGACATCGCCGTTCTCAAGACGAACGAGCGCGACTTGCCGTTTCTCGAGCTCGGTGATTCAGATCTGCTTCGTCCCGGCCAGATCGTGCTCGCGTTCGGGAGTCCCCTAGGCCTCGAGAACTCCGTCACGATGGGCGTCGTGAGCGCTATCGCGAGGCAGTTCGAGCCCGAGGACCCGATGATTTACATCCAAACGGACGCGTCAATCAATCCGGGTAATAGCGGTGGTCCCCTCGTCGATGCTGCCGGCAACGTCGTGGGCATCAATACGCTCATCTTGTCGCAGTCTGGCGGGAACGAGGGTCTGGGTTTTGCGGCGCCGGCCAACATCGTGAAGAACGTTTTCGAGCAAATCCGCACCACGGGACGCGTGCATCGCGGAGAGATTGGTATCGCGGCTCAAACGATCACACCACTGATGGCGCGCGGACTCGGCCTTCAGAAGGAATGGGGCGTCATCCTAGCCGACGTCGCAGAAACGGGGCCCGCAGCCGAAGCGGGCCTTCAGATGGGCGATATCGTGCTGAGCCTCGATAGCAAAGTGATGGAGAACGGCCGCCAGCTCGCCGTCAACATCTATCAGAGGCGCGTCGGCGATCGCGTCACCGTTGAGATACTCCGCGGCACCGAAAAACACGTCTATTCCGTGGCGGTCGTCGAGCGACGCGAGAACCCGAACCGTTTCGCAAGCATGGTCCACCCGGACAACAACCTCATCCCCGAGCTCGGCATTCTCGGCATCGAGCTTACCCAGGAGCTCGTCAAAATGTTCGTGGGGCTGAAGAGAAATACCGGTATCATCGTCGCGGCTCGCGCCCTCGATGCGGTCTCGTGGCAAGGCCAAGGCCTCCTACCGGGCGACGTCATCTACGCTGTCAATCGCACACCGGTGACGAGTCTCCTCGAGCTGAAAGATACGATCGCAACCTATGGCCCAGGCGACCCACTGGTTCTCCTGGCCGAGCGTAACGGCGAGCTGGTATTTGTGGTTCTAGAAATGGATTAGCCAGCGATCAACTTTCAGCATTCAGGAACTCTCCGGACTGTGGCATCGAGCTCTGCCATTTCGGTCCCGAGCGTTCCTGAATGCTGGATGCTGGATGCTCCATTAGTATACGGAAAGATACCTATCCAGCTCCCACTGGTGGACTTGCGCGATGTAATCGTGCCATTCGGCGCGTTTCGCTTCGATGAAATGGGACAGGATGTGCGGCGTGAGCGCGGACTGCACCACCTTGTCCTTCTCGAGCGCGTCGATGGCTTCACGGAGATCGCCAGGGAGCGCGGCGATCTTGAGACGGCTCTTCTCGCGTTGGCTCATCGTGTAGATGTTCTTTTCGACGGGAGGCCCCGGGTCGATGCGTTCTTTGATCCCGGTGAGACCTGCCTTCAACATCACCGCTAGCGCGAGGTAAGCGTTCGCCGATGGATCCGGCATCCGAACTTCGCATCGCGTGCTCTTTCCGCGCTTATCGGGGACACGTACGAGCGGGCTTCGGTTCTTCATCGACCAGGCGACGTTGGTCGGCGCTTCATAGCCGGGGACGAGCCGCTTGTAGGAGTTGACGAGCGGGTTCGTGATGGCGCAGAAACCCCGCGCATGACGCAGGATGCCGCCGATATAGTGAAGGGCTATCTCTGAAAGCTGATATTCGGCATCGGGATCGAAGAACGCGTTCTCGTCGCCCTCGAACAGCGACTGATGCGTGTGCATCCCAGAGCCGTTGATGCCGAAAACAGGTTTGGGCATGAAGGTCGCGTGGAGTCCGTGCTGCATCGCCACGTGGCGGACGATGAAGCGGAACGTCGCGATGTTGTCCGCCGTCGTGAGCGCGTCCTCGTAGCGGAAGTCGATCTCGTGCTGCCCCGGCGCGACTTCGTGATGCGCCGCTTCGACCTCGAATCCCATCGCTTCGAGCGCGTTGACGATGTCGCGGCGTGCCACCTCACCTTCATCCACCGGCGTGAGGTCGAAATAGCCGCCTCGGTCCGTTGAGTCCGTCGTTGGGCGGCCATCGGCACCACGTTGAAACAAGAAGAACTCGGCCTCGGGGCCGGCCATCAAGGTGTAGCCCAGCTCTTTGGCCTCGGCTGTTACGCGCTTGAGCGCGAGGCGCGGGCATCCCGCAAACCCTTTTCCGTCAGGATGGTAGATGTCGCAGATGATCCGGGCGACCTTGTCGGGATCGCTGCCGTGTCCATTGGACTGCGTGAACGGCATCACGCGGAAAGTATTCAAATCGGGCGCGAGGACCATGTCGGATTCCTCGATACGCACGAACCCGTCGATGGACGATCCGTCGAACATAATTTGCCCATCCAACGCCTTTTCGAACTGGTTGGTTGGCACCTCGACGTTCTTGTTCACGCCCACGATATCCGTGAACTGGAGTCGAAGGAATCGGATGCCGTGTTCCTTCGTGGTGCTCAGGATTTCGGATCTTGTCCACGTCTTTTTCGTTTCATAACCGGGGCTTGCATCAAGGGTCGTCGCCATGTCCTCTCCTTTTCCAATACCACCAAGGATAAAGAAAAATAATATAAGTGTCAACCGAATCATGCATTATAAGCTAATTTAAACTCGCAGTTAGTCGACATATGCTTGTATGTATACAGTTGTTGACTTAATTTAGCCAACTACGCGTAATAAGCACAACAGGCGAACATAATACGAAAGTATGGTTTCAATCCTCGGAATCTTACGGATCGGAAGGATTTACAGCCGGAAGCTGGGGGTGGTCTGGAAAGCCTGGGACGGCTTGGCGAGCAAGTTGCCTTGGATGAAGTTCACGCCGAGCTTGCGCACGACCTCGAGCTCTTCGGGTTGCTCGATGCCTTCGGCAATGAGCTTGGCGTCGATTTTATCCGCGAGTGTTTTGAAAGTTTGGACGAGCTGCTGTTTCACGAAGCTCGTGTGGATGTCGCGCACGAGTCCCATGTCGAGCTTCACGTAGTTGGGCCGCAAATGGACGATCTTATCGAGCCCCGAATAGCCCGCACCCATATCGTCGATGGCGACGAGACATCGGAGATCCATAAAGTCTTTCATCGCGTTGACGAAGAGCGGGAAATTGTCGATCGCGTCGGACTCGGTAACCTCGAGCACGATTTGCTCGGGCGCGAGGGAGATCCCGTCGAAGAGATCGATGAGGTCCTTTCCCTGGAAGCGCGGGTCTCGGATTGAAAAAGGCAGCGTGTTGATAAACAGCTTGTAGTCCTTCGAGAGCTTCGCGCGACCGCCTGCGCTCTCTAGGGCCTTGCGCCGGCACAAATGATCTAGCTCGAAAAGAAGGTCAGCCTTTCGGGCAACATCGAAAAGAGCCGCAGGGCTGCGAAACTCCGTATTGGCCGGCCCGCGGCAAAGCGCCTCGAATCCATGGGGTATCTTTTTGTCCAAGTCCCAGATCGGTTGGAAGACGGTCGTGATATTCCGCTCGAGAATGATGCGCTGTAGCTCCTGCTTGTTGCGGAGATGCCGACGCTGAACGTTGAGCCGCGCCGCTTGGTGAGCCTCGTCGATCGCTCGCTTCACCAGGCGCTCGCCGCGGATCAAAGGGTTCTGCAGCACGAGCGACGTGCCGACATAGACTTCGGGCCGCTTGCGAAGGATAGCGAACACGGTCTGGCGGATCCGGCGCGAGAGCTCGGCATCCACCCGTTCCCCGATTTTCTCGATGTCCTCGGCGAGAAGATGCTCGTTTTCTTTGCGCGGCCCCAAGAAGATCAGAAAGATATCGCCGGCTTTTTCGTTCAACGTAACGAGGTCGTTCGAGCGCAGTTGGTCACCCTTGAACTCGGCCACGACCTTACGGACCATGTCCATGAGGTCTTCGTACTTGCTGCTCCCATAGGCGCGCTCGACTTCGTTGATTTCGGAGACGTCGACCAAGAGCAGCGCCAGGAAGCCATCCGTCAAGAGTCTCTTCTTGAGCTCGTCGTGGTGATCCCGAAAGGTGTCCCGCTGCAACAAGATATCCGGAGGAACGGCTAAAGCCAGAGCGCGGCGTTCGGCTATTTGTGTTTCTTTCAAGATCGTTTCAACTCGTCGTGATTTAGCAACAGATACAAGGCCAATTAATGTTAACAGCCCCCAGTGTATCCTGTCAACGCACACACGGGCTATGACATTGACATAGAAAGGCTTAGCCTCAATTGGGTCATAATCACAGATTCTTTCTGCAGGCACGAGCTAAGACAAAGGCTCTCCGGTTGACAATTTTCGGGCTATCTGCCTGTTGTCAGCCGAGCTTCGGAGCTTTCTCCGCGAGCACCTCTTCCATGCACGCGCGAACGCGCTCCATCAAACGCGCGCGATCGCGAGCGCCGAGCCCCTCGGTCCCGATCGGCTCATGGAAGAAGATCTCGATCGTCCCCGACCGGATCCGGTTGCTTCCCGGAGGCATGAGCTCGAAAGCACCCACCACGGTAATCGGGAGTATCGAGACGCCCGACTCCGTCGCCATATGAAAGCCTCCTTTCTTGAAGGGTAGAAGCTTCCCAGTGCGACTGCGCGTCCCTTCCGGCGCGATGAGAAACGAAGCGCCTGCGGCCGCAAGACCCGCCGCGTGGCGCACGCTCGCGATAGCGCGCTCCCGATTGCTGCGGTCCACGGGCACGAAGCCTCCGAGACGCATCGCCGTCGCGAGCACAGGGAGCTTGAACAACTCCATCTTCCCGAGTGCCCGTACTTCTCCCGGAAGGTGCAGCCAGACCGCCGGCGCATCAAGATTGGAATTGTGGTTCATCATGTATATGAAGTGCGGTGCGTCCCCTAGCCGCTCGCGGCCATGCACCACGATGCGGATGCGCGCAAGAAGAAACCCTAAGCGCACGCCTAACCGCCCGAGCCAGTAGAGTGGGCGCGCATTGCCGGTGAGCAAGGTGTACGGGATACCGACGAGCCCAGCGAGAAACGTATAGATGGGCAGAACGACCAGAAGCAAAAGACTCGTAAGCATAAAAGGAAAGCCCCTCCAGCCTAAAGGCTGGAGGGGCTTTGATGGTATCAGAACTAGCCGAGGCTTCTAGCAGTAGCGATTAATGGAAATAGAAATTGGATCCTTTTGTCCTTTGCCTTGTTTGACTCTTGTCGAGGCGCGCGCGCGAGGCTTGCGAGCAACGCCCTCACTACGACCGTTTTCGGCCATCGCGGCCATAGTGGTCCTTTTGAGGAGCGTTTTGAGGCTCGTGCGGCCTTTCTTTTTGGTCTCCATGCCTCGCGAGAGAGCGATGTCGATCTTCTGCTCTACGAGGTCTTGAGGTTCTGCAGCAACTTCCGCAACCTCACTCACGATGAGAAATCGCGCGCGGTCTAGCATGCGTTTCTCACGGAAAGAGAGGCTTTTCTTCTTGCTCAAGAAGGAAAGGTCTTTGAGTACGCCAGCAACGTCATAAATCGAGCCGCTGCGCATCTTGTCAGAATTATCCTTGTAGCGTCCCTTCCAGTTCGAGTGGGTCTCGATCTTCCGATTCTCCAGAAGGTCGAAGATCCGCGCGACGTCTTTGTTCGAGATCACCCGGCGTACACCAACGCCCTCGACGTTCGCGATGGGAACCTTCACGACGGTGGAGTTCGCTAGGATGCGTAATTTATAAAATGTGTGCTCCTCGTTCGAGTCGAGTCGATCCGATTGAATATCCTCGACAACTCCAATGCCATGATTGGGATAAACGACTTTATCCCCGATTTGAAAGGCCATTCACACCTCACTTTCTAATTAAAAGGGCGCTATTACGTTAACACGATTTCGCCGACAAAGCTACTAAATAAAGAGCCAACAGGAGTTTAGGTGGCGATCGTTTCGATGCCAAACAACGTCAACCAAATGTATGTTAGCCTTGAACGCATTAGTGCCTAACAAGCCGCGATTTCAACTCCGCGAGGCCCTTATTAAAGGTGGTAGAACGGTGTTGGGGACGCACCGCACCCTAACAATGATTCTGAGCCATTCTCCCAAAATTACGCCAAAGCGTTACATATTAAGGATTTATGACATACGGAACCGACAGGCCTTTGGCAACGCCCTCCCCTCTGTTACACTGGGTTTTTGTTTCGGCAACGAGCCTGCCCGCAGAGGCGCGTGCCTAACGCTTGCCGGAGTGGCGGAATTGGTAGACGCACGGGATTCAAAATCCCGCGGTCCTTGCGGCTGTGAGGGTTCGATTCCCTCCTCCGGCACCAGCAACGCAAATGTCGCGACAAGAAGCTCATCACGTCGTCTGGACACGGAACTTCTACGGACGCGCACCGTAATTTCTTTTTAGGGGGATGTCTGCGGACATGTGTCCCAATTAGATGATTGGTAAAACGCTCTCACATTACACAATCCTCGAGGAGATCACCCGCGGTGAGCTCCAGACCGTCTACCGCGCCCACGACGAAAAGCTCCACCGCGAGGTCGCGCTCAAAGTCCTACCGCCGGAACTGGTGAAGGACAGCGAGCGCCGCCAACGCTTCGTGCAGGAGGCCACCGCGGCGGCAGCGCTCGAGCACCCTCACATTGCCGTCATCCACGAGATCGACGAGGCGGACGGCATGATTTTCATCGCCATGGAGCTTCTGCGCGGGAAGAGCCTGGCCGATCGCATGGCAACAAGCGAGGAGCGGCTCTCGCTACGCGAAGGATTGGAGCTCGCAAGCGGCGTCGCTCAAGGGCTCGCCTACGCGCATGAACATGGCGTTGTGCATCGCGACGTCAAACCGGGCAACATCATGCTGACAGGCGAAGGCCACCCCAAGCTCATCGATTTCGGTCTAGCGAAGCTCCTCGACGCGGAAAAAAATCCTTTTCTCAGCGAGACCCGCCCCGACGAATTGGCCCAGAAGCGCGTCACTCGCGAGAGCGTCATCGAGGGAACGGTCTCGTATATGTCACCTGAGCAGGCGCGCGGGGGGAAAGTCGACCCGCGAAGCGATATCTTCAGCTTTGGCCTATTGCTCTTTCACTTGCTGGGCGGACGGCCACCGTTCGAAGGCAAAAGTCGCATCGACACCCTCTACGCCATCCTGCGGGACCCGACCCCAAAGATCCCCGGCTTGAACGCGGAAGAGCGGCAGGTTCTACAGCCGATCATCGACCGATGTCTCGAAAAAGAGCCAGACAAGCGCTACGAGAACATGGTGGTGGTGCTCCAGGATTTGAAGCGCGCTCGTCAGCGCCTCGCTTCCGGGACAAACGCGACGCGCTTGAGACGCATCGCCATTACTGCGGGAATAGGCGTTGCGACGCTCGCGGCCATCATGGCGTTTCTCCTGACGCCCGCCGATCCCACGCCGACGAACGAGACTCCATCTCTTGCAGTGTTACATTTCGAGAACCTGTCCGGCGATCCAGAGCTCGAGTGGCTGCGGATGGGACTCACCGACATGTTCGTGACGGACCTCGCGCAATCGCCCGAGCTCGAGATTCTTGGCACGGACCGCCTGTATCAGATCCTCGACGAGATGGACCGCCTTCACGGCGGACCCATGTCTTCGGAGGCCATCGAAGAGCTCGCGCGACGCGCTTCGGTGAACACCGTTCTTCGTGGAAGCTTCGCGAAAGCGGGCGACTCGATCCGCATCTCGGCCCGCCTCGAAAACGCGCATACCGGCAGAGTCTTGCTCTCGGAGAAAGCCGAAGGGACGGGTGTTGAGAGCGTCTTTCATCTCGTCGACGAAATTAGCGGCCGCATCAAAGCCAGCTTCTCGGTCAAAGCACGCGAAGGCGAGCTCGACCGCGACCTGCGAGACGTGACGACGGCTTCTGTCGAAGCCTATCGACATTACGCCGAAGGCATCCGTCTGCACGAACGCTACCGCGAAGAGGAGGCTTTGCCGCACTTTCAACGCGCGGTAGAGCTCGACCCCGGATTTGCGATGGCGCTCGCGAAGCTCGGCGTCGTGCATAACAACCTAGGCCGGCAAGAAGAGGCCGACGAATTTGCGGCAGCGGCGCTCCAGAATATCGAGCGGCTCTCCGCTAGAGAGCGACACTACATCGAAGGTTGGCACTACTCGCGAAAACCCGAAACCGTCGATCGAGCGCTCAAAGCTTATCGCCTGGCGATCAAGCTCTACCCCGACCACGGATCGGCACGGCACAACCTCGGAAACTTGCTCGTCGGCCTCGAAGATTACGACGCGGCCATCGAGCAGTTCGAAGAGCTCGAAAGCCGCGGCATGGTCTTTCCCGCCACCTACGAGAACCTGGCCAGGGCCTACCAGGCACGCGGCGACGTCGCCCGCGCCCGAGCGGTTCTCGAGAAGTTCAACGAACGGAACCCAGATGACTGGATGACGCTGGTCTCGATAGCTCAGCTATCGATCGAAAGCGGCGAAATCGAACGTGGTCTCGATGAGCTCGAACGCGCTGAAGAGTTGGGCGCGAGCAAATTCCGCACCGCTCCGGTCCTCTGGGAAGCACACATCCTCGAAGAAAAGTGGGACGACGCCGCGGAGGCCGCCGCCAGCATGCTCGAGGCGGAAGGGATGACCGAGAAATTCTTCGGCGGCCGTCTCCTCGGGATTACCGAGCTCTACCAAGGGAGCTATACGTCCGTGATCGACGGTATTGACGCGCTCCTCGGGGCCGGAGAAGGACCTTTCCAAAACCAGCCTGTCTTGTACAAAGCGCGCTTTTTGCTCGACGCCGGTGACTACGAAGGCGCGAGAGAGACGGCGCTCGCGATCGAAGGGCAAGACGACCGGTACGACTCGGGCCAACGGGCTCGTCTGATCGCCGCCATCGCCTCGGCACGTTTGGGTGAACCGACGAGGGCGCGTGAGCTCGCGGACGCCTTCCGCGATAGGGCAAAACCAACGTTTGGGCCCGGACCCGAACGCATGAACCAATTTCTGGAAGGCGAGCTTGCGCTCGCCGTCGGTGACTTTGCGTCAGCGATCTCCCATTTGAACGAAGCTGAATCGATGTTGCCTCCACGCGGCGTCGAAGGTCTCCACACTGTCATCTGGTACGCGATCGCCAACGCTCACCGCGAGGCCGGCAATATCGGAGAAGCGACGATGTGGTACGAGCGGATCGTCAACTCGAAGGAAGAACGTATCTTCGAGCCCGTCCGCTACGTTCGAAGCTTCTATTTCCTAGGCAAGCTTCGCGAAGAAAGGGGCTACAAAGAAGACGCTCTAGTCGCCTATGAACGCTTCTTCGACCTCTGGAAAGATGGCGAGATGGATCGCGAGCGTATCCGCGAAGTCGCGCGCAAGCTCGACTGACCCACATCGCGGCCATGACCGATAGCTTGCTCCAGGACTCACATTTCTACGGCTGTGTGTCGCGGATCGAAAAGAGATGGTGCTGGGTTCGAATGAGTAGTTGGCCTTGTGCAGCGGCCGGAGTCGCCATCGTGACCTCGCCCATGTGGTTCGTTTGCAGAAGCTCGTATTCCGGACCCGCGCGCACGACGTAGATCTCGCCGTCCTCGCTGGTCAGATAGAGTTTGCCGTCGGAGGCAATCGGTGACGCGCTGAACGCTCCCGACGCGACGCGCTTCTGATAGACCTGCTCACCGGTCGACGCTCGGTAGCACGAGAGGACACCGTTGTTCTGGCACGTGTAGAGATAGTCGCGATAGACGATGGGTGTCGTCATGTAGGAGCCGCCGCGCGCAGTGCTCCATGCGACCTCCCCGCCGTGACGCAGAGCGAAGATTGGCTTGATGCGGTACCCGCTCGTGATGTAAACGCGGTCGCCCGAAACCACCGGAGTCGGCGTCGTGTTCTTCGAGCTTCCAAAAAGGCGCCAGAGCTCGGCACCCGTGCGCGGATCGTAGCCATGCATCCATTCCGCGCCGTTCGTAATGAGCTCCGTGCCGTCCGGTCCTTCGAACAAAGCCGGCGTCGAAAAGGACGAGATAACGTCGCGGCCGATGCGCCAAACGGGCTCGCCTGTCTCCACATCGAACGCCGCCATGAACGATCTTCCTCGCTGCTGATCGACGAGAACGATCACGAGATCTTGGTAGATGACCGGCGAGCTCGCGGGACCCCAGTCATAGGTATCGTCGTAGGACGCGCCCGCATCGACCACGCCCAGATCTTGTTTCCATAGCAACGCGCCTTCGAAGTCATAGGCATAGAGACCCTCGGAGCCGAAGTAAGCCATCACGCGTTTACCGTCGGTGGTAGGCGTCGAGGACGCGTAGCTATTTTTTCGGTGCCGCTGAATCGCTGGAACGCCACTCGACGCTTCGCGCTCCCACAAAATTGCGCCGCTTAGCCGATCGATGCAATAGACTCGGAAGCTGTGACGCGACAGGTCCGTCCGGCGGTCTATACGGCCGTCGAGCCCATGAACGAAAATCGAGTCCGGGTTGTCGCTGACCGCCGTCGTCAAGAAAACGCGATCGTCCCAAAAGATCGGGCTCGAATGTCCAAGGCCCGGAATGGGTGTTTTCCACTCGACATGGGAGAGGCTCTCGCCATCCCAGACATCGGGAAGATCGAGCCCGTCCGCGAGACCCGAAGCGTTCGGGCCTCTAAAGCCCGGCCAATTTCTCGCGGCGCGCTTGGCGGGCACGTTGAAATAGACGACGTTCGCCGAACCCGAATTCGCGACAACGACGTCGGGATAGCCGTCGCCGTTGAGATCGCCGAGCGCAAGGCCGTAGCTCGCGTTGGCCGCCTCACCGAAGCGATGCTCACGAAGGCTCTCGTTGAAATAGGCAACATTTGGCTGCCCGTTATTCGCGACGACGATATCGAGCGTTCCGTCGAGATCCAGATCCGCGATGGCGACCGCGTAGCTCTCGCCGTCCTCCCGACCAAAAAGGCGTTGTCTCGGGAACGCGCCCGCACCGTCGCCATAATAAATCCCGTTCGGCTCCCCGATATTCGCCGTTACGAGGTCCAGATGGCCGTCCCCATCCATATCGCCCACGGCAATCCCGCGCGTTTCGTCCGAGCCCGTCCCGAACGGGATACGCTCGTCACCGTAGAGCACGAAATTTCCCTGGCCGTCGCGATTGGCGAGCGCGAGCTCAAGCGTACCATCGCCGTTCAGGTCGATAGCTGCCACGGCGATGGTCGCATCGCGCTCGGTGCCGAAAGTGACACTCCGCGCAAACGACCCATGCCCATCGTTGAAGTAGATGTAGTTCGGAGCACCGCGGTTCGTGACGAGAATGTCAGGGGCGCCGTCGCCATCGATATCGGCCACGACCAGGTTCCGCGTCGGTACGTCGGCGCGGCCGAAGCTTCCTCGCAGGGAAAAATGGCCGCTGCCGTCATTTTCGAAGATCGTTTTCGTCGTGCGGTCATTCCCGACCGCGACGTCCAAATCGCCGTCGCCGTCGAAATCAGCAAGCACCACGCGGTAGCTCGTCGCAAGCTCTTCCCCAAGCCGCCTAGCCGTACGGAAGAACCCGTGGCCATCGTTCAAGAACACGTAATTCTGCTGCGCCCAGTGCCGGCCATTGGCGACGACGGCGTCGAGGTCCCCGTCACCGTCGACGTCTCCCAAGCTTACCGAAGCAGTGAGGTTCGCCTCGGCACCCAGCCTGGCATAGGGATGAGTAACCAGCCGACGCTCTTCGGTCGCGGCAAGACGGGCAACCAGCAGAAGGGTGAGGAGGACTGTCGCGCTCTTCATGGAGCAGAGTCTACACCTTCTTTTCTTTCCACTTGCCTCGACGGAACAATACGATGCCGACGACCGCCGAGAGAGAGTACGAAAGCGCGATGGCGACAAAGACACCGGTAGGGCCGAGACCGAGGGGCCGAGCGAGCACCCAGGCCAAAGGGATTTGAAAGAGCCAAAAGCAGAAAAAGTTGATCCAAGTCGGCGTCGCGGTGTCCCCTGCGCCGTTGAAGGCCTGCATCATGACCATGCCCCAAGCATAGAAAACGTAACCGTAGCTGATGATGCGAAGGCTCTCGATGCCAACGGGCGCCATCTTCGGATCGGTCGTAAAGATGTGGATGATGTCGGGCGTGAGCCAAACGAAGACTACCGTCACGACCGCCATGAAGGCTGTATTCCAGATGCCCGTGATCCAGACGGCGCGCTCGGCACGTTCGGGTTTTTGCGCGCCGAGGTTCTGGCCCACGAGTGTCGCCGCCGCATTGCTCAGACCCCAAGACGGCAGGATGACGAAGATCACGATCCGAATGGAGATGACGTAACCCGCGAGGACCTCGCTTCCGTAGCCCGCGAGTATCCGTATGAGGGCAATATAGCTGGCCGTCGCGATGAGCATCTGACCCACACCGCCAGCCGATAGCCGCAATAGCTTCGTGACGACGCCGGGATCGAAGCGGAGGTCAGCACGCGTAACCTTCATCCGCTTCGCACGCGTCAGACACCAGAACTGATAGAGCACTCCGATGCCGCGCCCAATCGTCGTTGCGACCGCAGCGCCCATGAGACCGAGCTCGGGGAAAGGCCCGAGACCAAAGATGAGGCAAGGGTCGAGCACGATGTTGATGCCGTTCGCGAGCCACAAGGCGCGCATGGCCGTAGCAGCATCGCCCGCGCCCCGGAAAATGGCATTGTTGAGAAAGAGCAGAACGATCGTCACCATCCCGCCATACATGACGCGGGTATAGCTCGCCCCGGCCGCGACGGTCGCAGGACTTGCCCCCATCAGCAAGAGCAGATCAGTGGCGAACACGAAACCGGCCACGCCGAAGATGACGGCCGTCGCGATACCGACGACGATGGCCTGCACCGCGGCTTTCGCGGCACCCCGTTCGTTTTTCTCGCCGATGCGCCTTGCTATGAGCGCGGTCGTTGCCATGCTCAACCCAACGGCAATGGCATAGACGATCTCGAGCAAGGATTCGGTGAGCCCGACCGCCGCGAGCGCCTCGGAGCCCAGGCGCGCGACAAAAAAGGCGTCGACAACGGCGAAGACAGACTCGCCCACCATCTCGAGCACCATGGGTACCGCGAGAAGCCCCACCGCCCGATTGAGGCTCCCATCGGTGAAGTCCTGTTCACTTCCTTGAAGGGATTCTTTGATCGAAGCCCATAGGCTCGTAGCACTCGATCGTTCGACGGTCGAGCCGTCTTCGCGATTCATCGATGGCTAACTCCTGAAGACCAAGATAAAAAACGGATGGACGGGTGGGAGGGGAATGCTCAGGAATGCTCGGGCCTTCTACGACCTGAGCATCAATCCATCAATCGAGAGCTAGCATCTTGCGAGGATTGTAGCTCATTCCGTGAGCGGTCAAGCAGCTCAATTACCCGGACTGTATTCGAAGCGCGTGATCTCGCCATCCCTGACCTCGATCTCGAAGTCGATGGGCGCGCAACAGTTCTGACAATCCTCGACCAGAGACTGACGCCCGCGCACCAAGCTCACGGTCAAGGCGGAGTGCTGCAAGCATGACGGACAGCAAAACGTGACGACTTCTTCCATCGAGCAGGCCCTTCGGGTTACGGAAGTATCGATACTCGCACAAAATGTAGCGCCGCCGTAAGACCGATGGTCCGCGCGACGCCAATCGAAGAACGAGCCGACATCGACCTCAGTTTCCGTCGCCGCTCGCGACCGCGGCGACGAGTGCCAAGTCCTGCTCGCGAACGGTACTGACGTTGAACTTGCGCGCGGAGGCAGCCATGCGCGTCAGCGCGGCGCCCATTGGCATGGCCGGCTCGGTCTCGCCCTTCTTCGCCCGATGGAAACGCACCGGATTGATCCGGGCCACGACGTAGGTTCTCAAATAGGGCGATTTGAAACCGCGCTCCTTGAGGGAGGCAACGATCTCTTTCACCCGCTCGTCGATCCCCGCGAGCCGGGCGGCCCAGCCTTCGCGCTGTCGGAGGCTCGCCACCAGCGAGCTCGCGGCGAAAGTGTCGACTTTGCGCAAGAATGAAAAATAGGGGCTTCCCGCGAAGCGGCCTTGCTCCGCATAGATGATGCCGAGGGTGAGAAGCGCCGGCTCGTCGAACTCCACGGCGTAGTCTTTTTCTTTCGAGCGAGGCTTGCGCATGGCGAGCTCGCGCGCCATGCGGATGACTTCGAGGCTTCGGTCCTTCAAGTTGTGCGCCTTCTCGGTATTGAGCGCCAGGATCTTGAACGCGAGCTCTTCGTCGGGAGAGATGAGCGCCGTCACCGTTTGGAGCCCGAGCACTTTGGCTGCTGCATGTCGGTGGCGGCCGTTCGGTGTCCAAAGCCGTCCATCGGGCGCTTGCACGACGATGAGCGGGTCGAGAAAAACACCCGCTTCTTCGATTTTTTGTGCGAGACGCTTCGTGTGCGTCGGCGAGAGGTCTCGCTGGAACGGCGTCGGCTCGACCGCATGGTACGGGATGACGGCCAGGAGGAGCGGCTTTCCGGAGAACGGCTCACGGTAGGCGCCTATCGGCGTGCCCCCAACTTCACGAACGCGCTCCGAGAGGCTCGCGAGCGCCGGGTCGTCGATGCTCAAGAGCACGTCCGTGCCGGCGGGTCCCCGCTTCTCTTTGCTCGGCGTCAGCCGTTTGCGCGCGGCGCCAGCTTTGGCCTTTTTTTTCTTGACGGTCTTGGTCTTCTTGGTCGCTTTGGCCACAATCCACCTCGAGGTGGATTCTACGTGGCTCGGCGCTCTCGCGACAATGGCCGCTATCGCCATGACCATATACGAAACGAGAAGAGGCTCCGATTCGAACCGAAAACGCATGTTGATAGCAAAGACCGCATAGACGAGCGACAAGAACGCCCACGTGCCCAGAAACAGAAGCGGGCCCTCGGAAGACGCGTTGTGTCTCGCCAACCAAGCGCCGGCAAGCGTCGCGGGAAGCGCGAGGATCCAAATCCCCAGATAGAGGACGGTCCAGCTTCTCGCGTAGAGCCGACACCCGGACGCCAGGTCCAGAGATAGAGGAGCTTCTTTACACTAAAGGATAGCGGCCTCGCGCGGATGCTCGAGCCAGAACGCTCGATCGCGCAACAGGCGATCTCGCTCGGGCTCGGGGCGGAACCAAAGCTCTCGCGGCAACTGTGCCATAGCCTAGCCGAGAGGCGCGTCGTCGAGAACGCCCGAAGCGCCCGGATGATTACCCGAGAGCGCCATCATCTCGGCGTCGCGATCGGGACGGAGGATGGCGAAAGCCAGAAGGTAGACGGGAAGGGCGACGAAGAGCAGGAGCCGAGTGGGCCTGCTAGGATGCAACAGCGTTTCCAGTATCGAGGACGCAATCTGGTTCGTCCATCACGTTACCCGGACAGGATGTGGGTGTCCCCAGTAGCTTCTGGCGTCAGCGCGACCGAGCGAAACTCAGATTCTCGGTGATCCGAGTCCCGTCCTTGCGGAAAGTGTCGATGTAGTGCTGGATGCGCTTTCGGGCCGTTTCCAGATCGTAGTTGTCGATGTTCACGTTCAGAAGGTCGATGTACCACGGGGCCTTGGTCTCCTCGAGCACGTAGGTCTCGACGATCTCTCGGGCGATTGGAAGCGACGTCGTCTTGGAGTCGTCGTGCACGTCCTTGTCGCTCGCGCTCAGGAGCTTCTCGTACTCCTCCGCCAGCAACTGCCGGAACACTTCCGCAGTGAGCACCGTGCGTCGCGGCTCTCCGGCGGCGCTATCGTCCTCTGTTAGCTCAGCCCCTTTATGCAACCACTCCCACAAGATGCTCAATCGTATCTCGCCTGTGGCCATGTCCTCCATCAGGTAGAGGATGTCCTCGTTGCCGAAGAAATCAGGCGGGCTTGAGAGCGGCGGCCTGGAGGCCCTGTCCGAAGGCATTGCCGTATTGCAGGGCCACGCTCAGAAGATCTCGGGCACCCCGGATGGTTCGCGGCGCCGGCTCGAGCAGGTGCAACCCCTCGGCGTCGTCAGGCGTGTGGGTGAGAGGAGGAAACTTCCGGCCGAGCTGGTTCTCTTCGCCCTTTTTTTCCCAGACCGGCCGTACGATAGGGACCATCTTCCAATGGGCAACCCATTTCCCGCTCGCACCCTCGCGCTGCTCGCGCTCCGCACCGGCCACCGCCTTGCTCATGCTGGCTGCGACGCCGCTCTCCGAGCCGACGGGGATGTTGGGCTCCATCCCGCCCTGCCAGAGCGCCGAACGGCCGTTGCGGTCCTCCGTGCTGGCGGCACGGCGAACGCGATCCTCGTAGTTCCGCATGTAGCCGTAAGTCATCGTAATGGCGTCGATGTTGGGATCGATGAACGCGGGATCCCATGCCATCGTATCCGAGACACTGTTGATGTAATCCCACCGGCCCGTGTTGTAGCCCACGAAATGCCGTCCGAGCGCCGCCCGGATCTCCAGCAGTTGGAAGCAAGCCTCTAACTGCTCCACGAGGATGTAGACCTTGATCGTGCCGCCCTGAAGTCCCAAATGGTTCTCCATGGAGTCGAGCAGGTCGTTCCAAAACGCGGCCTCTTCCGCCGTCTGGATCTTGGGCAGATACAGAACGATGGATGCCCCGGTGCCGAGCAGGCGTTCGTAGTTGTTGACGACGAAGAGTGTTGTGTCGACGATGGAAGCGGCAAAGCCCGTCCCATCGGCGCATCGAATATGCCGGTCGTCCAGATGCAGGCCACGGGGCCGGAAGATGACCGTCGTGAAATCCAGTCGCGTTCTCCAGTCGTCGACGAGGCGCTTTCCAAAGAAGCTCTGGCCCCATTGGTTCATCTCGCTGGCCACGCCCTCGGCGACCCGCAGGAACACTTCGTCCCGCGCGAGCGCGAGCTTGAGATTGCGCTGGTTGTCGAGCGACATGGTCGTGACTTGCCCCAACGCGTCTTCCCCGTCGAACATCCAGCCGTCGGCGCCCGACAGAAGAGCGTAGGCGACGTTGCGGAGGCTCTTTTCGAGCGGTGCATGAGGCCTCGCTCCCGGCCCCGTTCCCTGGATCCACTGCCGCCGCAAGCAGTCCGGGATCACGCTGCCCTCGAAGTTTCCGGCCCGAGCGTCCTGCACGCTGATTTTCGTGCCGGGAATGGTGGATTCGGGGTCCAGGAACTCGATGCGCTCCCGGTTCCGCGCCCGAGCGGCCCGACGCGCGATCCGCGCATCCATGATGGCTTTGCGCGGTCCGTCGAGAGGCGCCAGCGCCTCCAGAACCGCCACGACGTCGGGGGGCAAGACGTCCGAGTAGCTTCGGTCCAGCTCGTCTCGGACCTCTAAAACCCGCCACATATGCGCGCCCGTCTTCGTCACGATACGCCCTCCGTGGCATTGTTGCACGAATCGCTTCGGGCGCATATCTGCACTTTCGGCGGTTCGGCGGTTCAAGATTGTCGAGAATGGGCACGGCATGCGACGTGGTGGTTCCGAAAGCTCCGCCGCCCGGCCCGTATCCTATCGGACGTCGCGGATTCAACGCGGCCGTCCCTGGTATTCTGGCGCTCGAAAAGGGCGAGCAGTACCTCGCGCTCGGCGAGTGGGAGCGCGCCAGGAAGCTCCTCCAAGAAGCCGCCGCCGCCAACAACCCCGACCTGCCCATGGCTCACTGGCAACTCGCGACCGTCTTTCTGAGGTTGGGCGAAGTGGATAGGAGCTTGGAGATTCTGATTGCGATGGAGAGCCGGTATCCGAATCAGTTCGAAGTGGTGTCGGGTCTGGGCTTTGGCTTTTATTTCAAACGAAGCTACGAAAAAGCCCGAGGTTATCTCGAGCGGGCCATGGCGCTCCGGCCTCCCCCTACCACGCTTCTCAACGCACTTGGGGACTGCCGTCAAATACTCGGCGACGCGACCAAAGCGAAGGAGGTCTTCGAGCGCTCCCTTGGTCTCGATCCCGATCAAGACGCGGTCAAGGAGCGGCTGGAATCGCTCGGGGGTCAACCGTAGGGCGGTGCGGTGAACGGGAGGTAAACGATGGTGCGACGGTTACGCTACTTGGTTGTTTGTTGTTCGGTTTTGGTAGCTCTCGAGGCGCGGGCCCAAAACGGGGGCCTCCGCGGAGCGGTCGTGGACGAAAACAATCAGCCTCTAGCGGGTGTGGAGGTCCTGCTCGAGCCCCTTGGAGTCATGAGCCGTGAAGTGCGCCTTGAATCCGATGCGAACGGCACATTCGTTCGCATGGGAATTCGCCTGGGCGAGTACCGGTTGACGATCCAGAAGGAAGGCTACCAAACCTACATGGAAGAGTTCAAGATCCGACCCGGCGCTCCAATGCGGATCGACGTGATCCTCAGAAGCGTGGCGGGAACTGCGGGAGTGGCAGCATCCGAGGAGGAGGCGGCAGAGTACCAACAGTACTTCGACCAGGGGGTCGCCGAGCTCGAGGCCGAGAACTATCCCGCCGCCCTCGCGGCGTTCGAGCAAATTCTCGAGCTCCAACCGGACTCGGCAACGGCTTACTTCAACCTGGGCATTGTCTACGGGAAGTTGGGAGAGACCGACAAAGCCCTCGAGCACTTTGGCAAGGCCGCCGTGGTCCGCCCGGATTACTACGATGCCTACGATGCCATCGGTGACATTTATAGCGCTGAGGGCCGTTGGCCCGAGACCATGGAAGCGCTGGCGAAGGCCATCGAGGCTCGACCGGACTCGACAGAAGCGCTTTACAATTACGGAGGCGCTGCAATGAATGGTGGCGAGTTTCCCAAAGCGAGGGAGGCTTTCGAGAAGCTCTTGAGCTCTGACCCCAACCATGCAGCCGGACACTACCAGCTCGGAATGATCTTGGTGAACCAAGGTGACAATGATGCCGCGGTCCCCCACCTGGAAAAATATCTCGACCTTGCGCCCGAGGGGTCCCAAGCTGCGGCCGCGAAGGGAATCCTGGACTATTTGAAAAAGAACTGAGCGCCTCCGGGAGCAGGTTAGGATCCGCGTTGGCTCAGGGCGCCGGGAGTGAGGACCCTGGTCGAGCTCCTCACAGGAAGCCGATTGCGCGAGCGCAGGGCCTCGGTTGGCTTATCTAAACTAAACTGCTTTTCCTCGTACTCGCTCTGGCGCCTCGTGTTGTTTCTGGTTCTGCCTCCAAGAGCCTGGTGCTTAGGCTCTTACCCGTCAGAAGCGAGGATTTTGTTCGCGTTTTAGATCTAGAGCAAGAAAATCTCACCGCAGAGGCGCAGAGCACGCGGAGAAGAAGAAATCCCGGATTTTCCTCTGCGTCCTCTGCGCCTCTGCGGTTCAAAGGCTTTCAGGTTTATACCTGGCTAGACTATAGCGGGTCTCGACAGCCGCGGCACTTGACGCCCTCGACCCAAATGACTGATGCTGCCGGATCATGACGCGTCGCATCAGCTGTCTCTTACTGTCGTGGCTCATCGTGGGATCCCTTGGCTCGGCGACCGCCCAGCCGGCCTCGCCTCCGAGCCTCGTTGTTGTCGTCGTCGTCGACCAGATGCGCGCCGACTACGTTGAACGCTTTCAGCATCAGTGGACGTCGGGTCTGCGCCGACTCGTCGACAAGGGCGCCTGGTTTCGGCAGGCGGCCTATCCGTACTTTCAAACCAACACGTGCGTTGGCCACGCGACGATTGCCACCGGGAGCCTCCCGGAGACGCACGGCATCATCGGCAACAACTGGTATGACCGCACCGAGGGTCGCTTGCGGGCGTGCGTCGACGATGCTGAGTGGCACCTACTCAGCTACAGCGCGCCGGTCGAGGCTGCTCAGGGTCCCGGCAGCTTGCTCGTCCCCACGCTCGGCGATGAGCTGTACGCACAAGGCGCGACCGAAGCTCGGGTTGTCAGCCTCTCGATGAAGCCACGGGTGGCCATCATGCTGGCTGGCCACCGGGCCAACGCCGTCGTCTGGCAGCAGGAGCGCACTTGGGTCACCTCGACCGCGTACTCCGACGCGACGATTCCCTTCGTCGAACGGTTCTTGGAGGCAAATCCGATCGAGCGCGATCTCGGCGCAGTGTGGGCCCGAACGCTACCGAACGGGGCCTATCTCTTCGAGAGCAACACACCGACCAGCCGGCCACTCGAGCGATGGACGGGGTCGTTCCCTCATTCCCTCCTCGGCCGGGGCGGTTCGCCCGACCCGCTGTTCCGGCAGCAGTGGACGGAGAGCCCGTTCTCGAACGACCACCTCGGCCGGCTGGCGGCCGCGGCGATCGACGCGCTACAGCTTGGCCAGCGTCAGGCGACGGATTATCTCGCGGTCGGCTTCTCGGCCCTTGATTGGACCGGACACCATTTCGGTCCGCGCAGCCACGAGGTACAGGACGTTCTGATCCGGCTGGATCGCACCTTGGGCACTCTGCTCGACCATCTCGATAGGACGGTAGGGACCGACAGCTACGTCGTCGCGTTGACGGCCGATCATGGCGTCATGCCGATTCCCGAGCACCGCGTGACTCAGCGGCTCGACGCGGGACGCATTCCGGCCGATCGCATCGTCGCAGCCGCCGAGGAGGCCACCCGTCGGTGGCTCGGCCCTGGACCACACGTCGCTCAGCTCGAAGAGCAGGATTTCTACTTCGCGCGCGGGGTTTACGACCAGCTCCTCGCACGGCCCGACGCGCTCGAGGACGTCATGAGCGCCATCCGATCGATCGAAGGTGTCGCGAAGGTCTTCCGCGCGGACACGATCTCGGGTAGCCGCCTCACTGGCAGCGCCCTCGAGCGAGCGCTCGCGCACAGCTACTATCCGGGTCGTAGCGGCGACCTGCTGGTCGTCCTGCGCGCTTATTGGACGACGTCGACGAATGCCGCCGGCCACGGTACCAGCTACGGCTACGACACGCGGGTCCCGATCCTGCTCATGGGCCCCGGCATTCTTCCCGGCCAATACCTTAAAAAGGCCACGCCGGCCGACATCGCCCCGACGCTCGCTTATCTCAGCCACGTGACCCTCGCACATGCCGATGGGCGAGTACTGCTCGAGGCGCTCGGGGAGCCAAAGCGGTAGCGCTGGGACCAGATTCTGGTTCGTCCGTCGCGGCCTTCTCGACACCTCTGTCTTGATCGACCATGACCTGATCGATGCCGATCGGCTGCCCGACGAGTCAGCCATTGCAGCTGTACCACACGCCACCGAAGGCGATAGCGAACGAGCGCGACGTCAGGACCACTTGCAATGGGCTTCGGCCACCTGGGATCCGTTGCCTTTCGATGCCGACGCGGCACGGGCCTACGGGGCGCGTTTACGCGGCGGTCAAGGCCTCTGGCAGGAAACATCGAAGCCGACTCGCCGACCTTCTGATCGCCTCGACGGCCGCGGCAAACGAGCTCGCCTTATACACACGAAACCCGTCGGACCTCAAAGCGCTCGAGGACATCATCGATGTCATCGCCATTTGAAGAAACCTAATGGCAAGAAACCATCATGGCGAATGGACCCTCTTGTCGTCGCCGGATGACTTGATGACGCGTCGCCCACCAATTCTCTCGCGCGCGACTGTGCCTTGCGATCGTAAGAGCGTGATGAGCGCCTCGGCGCGAGGCAGTGGACCGTCCCGCTCCAGCAGGTCGAGCCGCTTCATAGGTTCCATCTTATGGTACTGCGCCAGCATGTTGACCAGCATCTCGTCGGGGAGCTCATCCGGAGTCGGCGGCGAGTCCGGTGAGAGCGAGGCCAGTGCCTCTAGAAGCCGTGGCCGATGCCGGCGCAAGGCCTCGCGGTCATCGTCGCTCAGCGTTTCGGGAATCGCTTCGACCTCGGCCAATCGATAGGCGCGGCTCTGATCCTCGCTCTTCACGCGAAACTTGCTGATTCCGTGCAGCACGACGTTGTAGCGACCGTCGGGAAGTTCTTCGACGTCCGCGATCACGCCCGCGCAACCAATCGAGTAGATGGGCGGGCGACCGAAATAGTCCGCCTCGTGCCCGGGTCGCAACATCACCATCCCGATGATGCGATCGCCTTCGAGTGCTTCGGCCAGCATCTCGCGATACCTCGGCTCGAAGATGTGCAAGGGTC